>NZ_JBNDHS010000046.1:0-50756 GCF_056755095.1 Rhizobium sp. SVR5-9E
GTCTCCCACCAGATCGTATGGGTGCGTTCGGTAAGACCCTTCGCCACGAACACGGTGAAAGGCGCGGCGTGCTTCTCGAAGATCGGATAGGCGTAAACGAGGTTGTTCCGATAGCCGTCGTCCAGTGTGAAGGCTGCAAATGGCTGATCGCCTCGCTGGCCGGACAGCAATGCCGGAACCTCATCCAGCGCGACGAACCGGTAGCCGTCCCGCGCAAGCCGCGTCAGCGCCGCGTCGAGAAACTCCGGCGTAACTTCCAGATGCGCATTCGGCTCGAAAGCGTGCGGCTCGTGCGGTCTGACATGGTGCAGGGTGAAGATTGCGCCGCGCCCGCGTGCGTTGCGCATGAGCCCGGTAGCCGCAAGCAGATGTGCGGCTTCGAGGCCGCATTTGATGACCATCCGCTTCGCGCGACTTTTCCACAGCATCCGTTTGCCGCCTCCCAGATAACGCGAGAGCCTAACAATTATGATGTTAAGCCTTGCTGAACGTTGCATTTCCGGACGAAATCTTTAGGGTCCGTTCACCAAGAAAAGAGAAAATTCAAAAATCCGTGGCCGTTGCTCCTAGAGTCGCGCCAAATCCGCGCTTCTGTCGCAGAACGGTACATATATTGGCTTCGCCGCACGCGGCACTTGATTGAGGGAAAAATGAAAAGATTGCTGGCCGCATTTCTTTCCGTGGCGTTTGCCGTTTCGGCACCGATCGCGGCCATGGCCGGCAGCGCCTCCCTCATCCTTGACGCTCGAACCGGAACGGTTCTCGCGTCCGAGAATGCCGATGTGCTGAATTATCCCGCGTCGCTCACCAAAATGATGACGCTTTACCTGACCTTCGAGGCGCTGAAGCGCGGCAAGATCGGTTGGGAGACCCCGATCGTCATGTCCAAGTACGCAGCCAGCCGTCCGCCGACCAAGCTTGGCGTGAGGGCAGGTGGAACGATCACGGTGCGCGAGGCCGTCTATGGCATGATCGTGAAGTCTGCCAACGACGCGGCCGCCGCGATGGGCGAAAAGCTTGCGGGCTCCGAAGACAATTTCGCGCGTGTCATGACCCAAAGGGCGCGCCAGCTCGGCATGAGCCGCACCACGTTTTACAACGCTTCCGGACTGCCGGACAGCCGTCAGGTGACGACGGCCCGCGACATGTCGATGCTTGGCGTCGCGCTGCTCAGGAACTATCCGAACGAGTATCGCCTTTTCTCGATGGTCTCCTTCAATTTCAGAGGTAAGACGGTCCGCGGCCACAATAACCTGATGTATCGCTATCAGGGCATGGATGGCATCAAGACGGGTTACACCAATGCTTCCGGCTTCAATCTCGTGAGTGCAGTTCAAGATGGCAACCGTCGCGTCGTCGGCGTTGTCCTCGGCGGCCGCACGGCTCGCAGCCGCGACGCTCAAATGGCAGCACTTCTCGACAAGTATCTCGGCCGCGGATCCAACGGCGGTACGCTCGTTGCCCGCGCCGGTGCCAAGCAGCAGGTCGAGGTTGCCTCCGCCGCCGACACCGATGTTTCTCTCCCGGGCGTCGCGTCTTCTGCGATGGCGCCGGCTAGCGGGCGCCCCGCCAAAATTCCGTTCGCTCTCGGCTACTCCAACACCGCAGCCGTTCCCACGGACCGCCCGGCGGCCCTTAATGAAATCGCCAATGCCGGCAAGCCGCAGGCTCCGGCCAGCGGCTGGCAGATCCAAATTTCGGCCGCTCCGAGCGCCGAGGCTGCCCGCGCGCTCCTCTCGCTGGCAAAGTCCGAAGGCGGCGCGCCGCTGAAGTCGGCGTCTCCCTACACGGAAGCTGTCGGCACCGGCACCAACGCCGTCTACCGGGCGCGCTTCGTCGGCTTCGACAGCAAGGACGCTGCCACGGCAGCCTGCGAAGCGCTCAAGAAGCGCTCCTACGACTGCGTGCTGCTCGGCGATCACAGCTAAGCTCCGAACGGTAGAGCTGTTGGACAATCCGGACGAATCGACGTTTTCCTTTCTTGGCACAAAAGGAGAACGCTGATGCTTGCCGAAGTCGCGGAAAAATTCGAATCCTCTTCCCGCCGCTATGCCGAGGCAAATGGCATCGAAAGGGATCCGGACTGGTATCTCCTGAAGCTGCAGGAAGAAATGGGCGAACTCACGCAAGCCTGGAACCGCGTGAGCGGAAGAGGGCGCCTGAAAGGCAAGACGCCCGACGAGCTGAAGCGCGACCTTGCCGACGAGACGGCCGACATGCTCGGTCATATCCTGCTCTTCGCCCGTCACAACGGCATCGACCTTACGCCCTCGATCGAGCGCAAGTGGCTGTTCAGGCCTTGAAAGGCATTCAGCCCACGGCCTTGCGCGGGCGTCCGCCTTTTGCGCCATTGGCTCTCGCCGCTTCCGCCTTTGCCGCCGATCTGGCGCTGCCCGCACGGCGGGCCATATAGGATTGTGTTCCGAATATGCCGGCGAGAAACCGGGGCACCGAAATATCGACGTCGAGCGCCTCCCAATGGAGTCCATATCCGGCGCCGAGTATTTCGACCTCCGTCAGATCGTTGTCTTTGGCTTCCTCAAGGCCCTGCACAAGGTGGGGCGGGAATGCGAAAGTGCACCCGTTGGTGAGATCAATAATCATTCTGTCGCTGCGCGCGTCATAGCGCGCGGAGAGCGCCCGGGGTTCATTGACGCGGTTGCGGTTGCCGCGCTCTAGGGCCTCATCAATTTCCCTATCCGTCAGATTAGCCATGGATATTCCTCCATCGTTCAAGGAAGGCATCCTGTTGATCTTCAACAATCTTCATGCCCGGCGCAGGTCGCCACGCTTCATGCCGTCGGCCCAAATCAGCGCGGGCTGCCCGTCAGCGCCGAGGAGGTTGATCTTTGCTTCTCCGTCGCCGAAGACATGCACTGGTTCATGGTCGTCGACGAAGATCACGAACCTCAGCCCATCGGCCCGGAAGATTGTCACCATGACCGAAAATAACCTATCGCGTTGGGTTTTTCAAGATTTCCAGCTGACAGTCCGCCGGTAGAACTTATTGTCCACCGCCATCACGGGGAAGGAGCGGGGTAGGTCGGCGCGGGTGATCTCGACGAAGCCGTTCTTTTCGTAGAAGCGATGCGCGGCGAGGAATTTGTCGGTCGTGCCGAGAAAGACCTCCCGAATGCCGTTGGCTTCGACATGGGAGAAGAGCGCATTCAGCAGCCTCGCCGCGACGCCATGCTCGCGGCCGCGCACGACCGCGGCGACGAACATCTTGCGAAGCGCCGCCTGGTTGTTGCCGATGTCCTTGAGGCCGACCGTGCCGACGATGACGCCGTCAAGCTCGGCCACCCAGAACTGGCCCTTGCGGGACTGGTAAAAATCCGGGATCACCTGCAGATCCGGCTGGTCGTCGGCCGTGATCGCGATACCGAATTCGTTGCGCTGGATCGGCAGGATAACCGAGAAGACGCCATCGATGTCTGGGGCGGCGAAGGGTCTGATCTTGATATCGCTCATCACTGCCTCCGGACGGGTCAGGCCTGCGTGCCCCCGACGGTCACTTGGTCCATGCGAAGGTGCGGCTGGCCGACGCCGACCGGGACCCATTGGCCGGCCTTGCCGCAATTGCCGATGCCGGTGTCGAGCTTCATGTCGTTGCCGATCATCGACACACGCTTCATGGCGTCCGGACCGTTGCCGATCAGCATCGCACCCTTGATCGGTGCGCCGATCCTGCCGTTTTCGATGAGGTAGGCTTCGGTGCAACCAAAGACGAATTTCCCAGACGTGATATCCACCTGTCCGCCGCCGAAGGAGACGGCGTAGATGCCCTTCTTCACCGAGGCGATGATCTCTTCCGGCGTCTTGTCGCCGCCGAGCATATAGGTGTTGGTCATGCGCGGCATCGGCACATGCGCATAGCCCTGACGCCGGCCGTTGCCGGTCGGCTGCATCCCCATCAGGCGGGCGTTCTGCCGGTCCTGCATGTAGCCGACGAGCTTGCCGTTTTCGATGAGCACGTTGTATCCGGACGGCGTCCCTTCATCGTCGATCGTGATCGAGCCGCGGCGGTTGTCGATCGTGCCGTCGTCGACGACGGTGACGCCGGGGGCGGCGACCATCTGGCCGAGCAGGCCTGCAAAGGCCGATGTCTTCTTGCGGTTGAAATCGCCTTCGAGACCGTGGCCGACAGCTTCGTGCAGCATGACGCCCGGCCAGCCAGAGCCGAGCACGACGTCCATCGTGCCGGCCGGCGCCTCGATCGCTTCGAGGTTGACGAGCGCCTGGCGCAAGGCTTCATCCGCGCCGTACTGCCAGCTGCCCTGCGCGATGAAATCGCCAAAGCCGATGCGACCGCCGCTTCCATAGGAGCCGCTTTCCTGCCGGTCGCCTTCACCCACGATGACGGAGATGTTGATGCGCGTCATCGGACGGATGTCGCGCACGCGATGGCCGTCGGCGCGCAGGATATCCACGACCTGCCAGCTCGCGGCGACCGATGCGGTCACCTGGCGCACCTTGTCGTTCTTGCCGCGCAGATATGCGTCGATATCGGTCAGGACCTTCACCTTCTCTTCGAAAGTCGGCGAGCCGATCGGATTTTCGTCAGTATAGAATTTCTTGTTGGTGCCCTGAGGGGCTGCCGCGTAGCTGCCGGAGTAGCCTTTCGTGACGGCGCCCACGGCATCTGCCGCGCGCTTCAATGCCGCAACCGAAAGATCGCCCGCATGTGCGTAGCCGACGGCTTCGCCGGCGACGGCGCGAAGGCCGAAACCCTGCTCCGTGTTGAAGCTGCCGCCCTTCAGGCGGCCGTTGTCGAACATCAGCGATTCCGCCTGCGCATGCTCGATGAAGAGTTCGCCGTCATCCGAGCCGGAAAGCGCCTCGGCAACGAGTTTACGCATCGCCGCTTCGTCGGCGTCGAACAGCGTCAGCAGGTCGGTATTCATGGTCGTATTCTCCGCTTCGAAGCAGGAACGCTTCCAGGCCGATGTAGGTCCGCAGAGCAGCTGGAGCAAGTCCTTATCAGGGCAGCGCGTCGTAGCCTTCCGCAAAGCCCTTGAGATCGACCGGAATGCCGATGCCTTCTTCCGGGGTCTGGAAGACGATGAAGGTGGCGCTCTTGCCGCTGCGGAAAGTCTTCAGAAGCTCGTCCTCGAGAACGACCTCCGCATAGCAGCCGTCTGCAAAGCAGCGCACGAAGTAGGCGCGGCCGATATCCTTGCCGTCGACATTGAGACCGAGCCCGTTGGGCAGCAGCACGCCGAGCGGCGCCAGCACGCGGAGAATCTTCGATTTCCGGTCGGCGGTCTTCAGCACGACGACGGAGAGGCCGACTTCGGGCCGGTCCTCGGCGATCACGTTCTGCATCAGCGCGCACTGCTCAGCGGAGGCGCCGGCTGGCTTGTCGCAGACGACCGACCACGCGCCGTGATTGGACTTAACCGTTCCGGGGGCCTGCGGCTGACTCTGGCCGGGCGCTGCCTGCTGCGGGGCGGTGGGCTGCGCCGGCGCTGGCTGTGGGGCAGGGGGCTTCGGTGCCGGCTGCTGCTGGGCGAGTACGGGTGCTGTCGCGGCGGCGGCGATGCTGATGGTCAGAATGAGCGACCGCGCGAGGGAATGGAAACCCATGGAAACCTCTGGAATTCGAATCAGTGCCGCTATTGTTGAAGGCCACCATTGCAAATGAAAAGCCCCACCCCGTCAAAACCGGGGGACTGCGGCAGAAATAGGACCTTCGCCGATAATGCCGGAAGGGATTCACCGGCGATTGCTTTTCGTAGGATGGTGGAATCTTCGGCAATGCTTCGTGTTGCAGCCGAATTCGGCCTTGGACGAAAATGCCGCATATACAATTGCTTTGGCTAGTTGCGGTTGATGGCAAACTGTGGTTTGACACGACGGAGGATGGAAGGACTGCGTCGGGCTCGACGCCGGTCTGGTTTAGGGAGATATTGAGGTGATTAAGAAGGCTTATGCAGCCGTGACCGCTTTGGTCTGTCTGCTTTTTGCTTCAGCCAGTTTAGCCGATCAGCCGATGCCGTGGCAGGCCACGCTGCAGCCGGCCGCAACGCCGATAATGCGGGAAATCCGTTGGTTCGAGCAGTATACGCTGTGGTTCATCGTTCCGATCACGCTGTTTGTCCTGGTGCTTTTGATCGTCGCCTGCGTCAAGTTCCGCGCTAGCGCCAATCCGGTACCGTCGAGGACAAGCCATAATACGATCATCGAAGTTATCTGGACCGTAGGGCCGGTTCTTGTTCTTCTCTTCCTTGCCGTTCCGTCGTTCAATCTTCTGACGGAGCAGCTCACCCTTCCGGAAAATCCGGATATCACGCTGAAGGCGACTGCCACCCAGTGGCAGTGGAATTATGAGTATGAGGGCACCGGCGATTCACCGCTCGCTTTTGACTCCTATCTGCTGAAGGAACCGGATCGCGCCGCTGCCGGCAAGACCGATCTTGCCGCCTATCCGCGCCTGCTCGCAGTTGACAATGAGGTCGTGCTGCCGGTCAACAAGACAGTCCGTGTTCTCGTAACCGCCGCGCCGACCGACGTCATCCATGCCTTCGCAATGCCGTCCTTCGGCGTCAAGATCGATGCTGTTCCGGGCCGTCTCAATGAGACCTGGTTCAAGACCGAGCGCGAAGGCCTGTTCTATGGCCAGTGTTCCGAGCTCTGCGGCAAGGACCACGCATTCATGCCGATCGCCATCCGCGTCGTCTCCGAGGACAAGTACAAGCAGTGGCTCACGGCCGCCGCTACGGACCTTCCTGGAGCTTACAAGGCCCTGATGGCCGCCACCGATGGTCCGGCAAAGTCTGTCGACGTCGCCGAAAACGTTCAGTAATTAGAAGGGGATCGCGACAATGGCTGGACCTTCCGCTCACGATCATTCTCATGACGCCCATGCGCATGACGATCATCACGACCACTCGCACAAGCCGAGCTTCGTCAATCGCTGGTTCTTCTCGACGAATCACAAGGACATCGGCACGCTCTACCTGATCTTCGCGATCATCGCCGGCATCATCGGCGGTGCGCTGTCCGTCGCCATGCGCATGGAACTGCAGGAACCGGGCATCCAGATCTTCCACGGCCTGGCCTCGATGGTCTACGGCTTCGAAGGCGACGCCGCGATCGACGGCGCCAAGCACATGTTCAACGTGTTCACCACCGCTCACGCCCTGATCATGATCTTCTTCATGGTCATGCCGGCGATGATCGGCGGTTTCGCCAACTGGATGGTGCCGATCATGATCGGCGCGCCGGACATGGCCTTCCCGCGCCTGAACAACATCTCCTTCTGGCTGATCGTTCCGGCCTTCCTGCTGCTCGTGCTCTCGATGTTCGTCGAGGGCCCCGCGGGCGCTTATGGCGCAGGCGGCGGCTGGACGATGTACCCACCGTTCGCAACCGTCGGCCAGCCGGGCCCGGCCGTCGACCTGGCGATCTTCTCGCTGCACATTGCTGGTGCCTCGTCGATCCTCGGCGCGATCAACTTCATCACCACGATCCTGAACATGCGCGCTCCGGGCATGACGCTGCACAAGATGCCGCTCTTTGCCTGGGCGGTTCTGATCACCGCGTTCCTGCTGCTGCTCTCGCTGCCGGTTCTGGCAGGCGGCATTACAATGCTGCTCACCGACCGCAACTTCGGCACGTCCTTCTTCGCGCCGGAAGGCGGCGGCGACCCGATTCTCTACCAGCACCTGTTCTGGTTCTTCGGTCACCCGGAAGTCTACATCCTGATCCTGCCGGGCTTCGGCATGGTCAGCCACATCATCTCGACCTTCTCGAGAAAGCCGATCTTCGGCTATCTCGGCATGGCTTATGCTATGGTGGCGATCGGTGCCGTCGGCTTTGTCGTCTGGGCCCACCACATGTATACGGTCGGGCTGTCGCTCGATGCCCAGCGCTACTTCGTCTTCTCGACGATGGTCATCGCCGTTCCGACGGGCGTCAAGATCTTCTCGTGGATCGCGACGATGTGGGGCGGTTCGATCAGCTTCCGCGTGCCGATGGTCTGGGCGATCGGTTTCATCTTCCTGTTCACGGTCGGCGGTGTGACGGGCGTTCAGCTGGCGAACGCCGGTCTCGACCGTTCGCTGCACGACACTTACTACGTCGTGGCCCACTTCCACTACGTTCTGTCGCTCGGCGCCGTGTTTGCCATCTTCGCTGCATGGTACTACTGGTTCCCGAAGATGAGCGGCTACATGTACAACGAGTTCGTTGGCCACCTGCATTTCTGGGTTATGTTCATCGGCGTCAACCTGGTGTTCTTCCCGCAGCACTTCCTCGGGCTTGCGGGCATGCCGCGCCGTTACATCGACTATCCGGATGCGTTTGCCGGCTGGAACTTCGTTTCCTCGGTCGGCTCATATATCTCGGCTTTCGGTGTGCTGATCTTCCTCTTCGGCGTTTTCGAAGCCTTTGCGAGGAAGCGCGTCGCGGGCGACAATCCTTGGGGCGAGGGTGCCACCACGCTCGAATGGCAGCTGCCTTCGCCGCCGCCGTACCACCAGTGGGAACAACTCCCGCGTATTAAGTAAGAACTGAATTTCGGCGCCGCATGCAGATGCGGCGTCCGGGCTTGAATGTAGGACGAAGGAATGCCGGTCATAAACAGTCACGAGGTGCTTGCGGAAGAGGGGGAATATCGCCTGTCGGAAGCCAGTGCGCGCGATTATTTCGAGTTGCTGAAGCCGCGTGTGATGTCACTCGTGGTCTTCACGGCGTTTGCCGGTCTGGTGCTGGCGCCCGGCCACATCAATCCTCTTCTGGGCTTGATCTCGGTCCTGTGCATCGCAGTGGGTGCGGGCGCCTCCGGCGCGCTCAACATGTGGTACGATGCCGATATCGACGCCATCATGACCCGCACTGCACGCCGGCCGATCCCGGCCGGCCGCATCAGGCCGGGGGAAGCGCTGGCCTTCGGCCTCGTGCTCTCGGGCTTTTCGGTCACCATCCTTGGCCTTGCCGTCAACTGGCTTTCGGCCTCGATCCTCGCCTTCACGATCTTCTTCTACGTGATCGTCTACACGATGTGGCTGAAGCGCTCGACGCCGCAAAACATCGTCATCGGCGGTGCCGCCGGCGCCTTTCCGCCGATGATCGGCTGGGCCTGCGTGACGAACTCGGTGACGATCGAGAGCACTGTTCTGTTTCTCATCATCTTCCTATGGACGCCGGCGCATTTCTGGGCGCTGGCGCTCTTCAAGATGCGCGATTACGAAGCGGTCGGCGTGCCGATGCTGCCGAACGTGTCCGGTGAGCGCACGACCAAACACCAGATCGTCGCCTATGCGGTGCTGACGGCGGTGTGCGCTGTCATCCCTTCCGTCCTCGGCTTTGCGAGCATTGGATATGGCCTTGTCGCGGCCGCGCTCGGCGCGTTCTTCATATACTGTTCCATCGCCGTCTGGCGCATGCCGGATGGCGATCTCAAGATGATCCCGGCAAAGAAGCTGTTTGCATTCTCGATCTTCTATCTATTCGCGATCTTCTCTGCCCTGATGCTTGACCGGCTCGCCTGGCTGCTGGTCTCCCAGACGGGGGGGCTCTTCTGATGGAAACCGTCAAGCTCACCGAAGCGCAGCGCAAGTCGCGCCGCAACCGGAACGTCGCTCTCGGCCTCGTACTTGGAGCTCTCTGCGTTCTCTTCTACGCCGTCACGATCGTGAAGTTCACGGGGCACGGAGGCTGAACCGATGAGTGAGAGCGCAAAGGCACCGGCGAAGCAGGGTCGCAACAACGGCGCCGTCGTCTTCATGTGCCTGAGTTTCGTCGTCGGCATGGGAGCCATGAGCTTTGCCGCCGTGCCACTGTATCGCATGTTTTGCCAGGTGACCGGCTATAACGGCACGACGCAGCGCGTCGATCAGGCTTCGAGCGTTATTCTCGATCGCACGATGCGCGTCACCTTCGACGCCAATGTGGCGCCGGGTCTGTTCTGGAATTTCAAGCCGGTCCAGCGCGAGGTCAATCCGCGCATCGGCGAGACCATCCAGGTCAACTTCGTGGCCGAGAACCGTTCCAATGAAACGCAGCGTGGCCAGGCGGTCTTCAATGTCACGCCCGGCGAAGCGGGAGCTTACTTCAACAAGGTCCAGTGCTTCTGCTTCAACGAGACCGACCTGAAGCCGGGCGAGAGGCTCGAGATGCCGGTGGTGTTCTACATCGATCCGGATATTACCAAGGCCGTCGAGTCGAAAGACATCCACACGGTCACGCTATCATATACGTTCTACCCGAAAGAAGGTCCCAAGCCTGTGGCTTCGAATGCGGGTGGAGCAGAGAAAGTTGAAAAGAAACTTTGATTGAGACTCGTTTCCGGCCATGCCCGGAGACGATGCGAAGGCAGACATTCGGGGGAGCTGACATGGCCGATGCGCATCAGAAGAATCACGACTACCACATCATCGACCCAAGCCCGTGGCCCATTCTGGCCGCGATTGGTGCCTTCATCGTAACCTTCGGTGGCGTCGGCTACATGCGCTTTCTGAATGGCGGGTCGCTGCACCTTTTCGGCATCGAATGGGCTCAGCCCTGGCTGTTCTTCATCGGCCTCGCGCTGATCCTTTACGTCATGTATGGCTGGTGGGCCGACACCGTGAAGGAAGCCCACGAGGGCGCGCATACCCGCGTCGTGTCGCTGCACCTGCGCTACGGCATGATCATGTTCATCGCTTCGGAAGTGATGTTCTTCGTGGCCTGGTTCTGGGCCTATTTCGACGCGAGCCTCTTTCCGAATGAAGCCATCCAGGCCTCGCGCGTCGCCTTCACCGGTGGCCAGTGGCCGCCGAAGGGCATCGAGGTTCTCGATCCCTGGCACCTGCCGATCTACAACACCGTCATCCTGCTGCTCTCCGGCACGACGGTCACCTGGGCCCACCACGCCCTCCTGCACAACGACCGCAAGGGGCTCATTCAGGGGCTGACGCTCACCGTTCTGCTCGGAGCGCTGTTCTCTGGCGTTCAGGCGTTCGAGTACCTCCATGCGCCGTTTGCCTTCAAGAACTCGATCTACGGCGCCACTTTCTTCATGGCGACTGGCTTCCATGGTTTCCACGTGCAGATCGGCACCATCTTCCTGCTGGTCTGCCTGCTCCGGGCAATCCGTGGCGACTTCACGCCGAAGCAGCATTTCGGCCTCGAAGCCGCCGCCTGGTACTGGCATTTCGTCGACGTGGTCTGGCTCTTCCTGTTCTTCTGCATCTACGTCTGGGGCAGCTGGGGCGCACCGGTCGCAGCAGGCTGATGGATTGAAAGAGAAACAGAAAAGCGGGTGCCATCGGCGCCCGCTTTTTTGTGGCTCACCTTGAAGCGGCGATCCGTTCGAAGGCGGAGGGTTCGGGAATTCCGAGATCGAGCTGCTGCCGGATGGCTTCGGCGCATTCGTGCGGCGTCAGGACCGACGTATCGAGCTCGAGATCGTAGATGCCCGGCTTGTGCACCTCCTCCTGCCAGCGCCGCACAGCGTCCGGAATTGGTTCCTCGCCACTGCCCTTTTCGTATAGATCCTCACGCTCGGGTTCGTCGATGTTGCGGCGCTGCATGATCACGTCCAACGGGCAATGTACGCCGACGAAAAGCACCGGGAAGCCTTCGAGCCGGCGGGCGCAGTCGGTCAGAATGCCGAGCGGCTGCGAATAGGCTTCGTGATGCCCAAGATCGGCGACGATATTCAGTCCCAGTCCGGCATGGATGGCGATCGACTCGTAGAGCGCCGCATAGAAAAACGGCACCCATTCCTCCAGATCGGGACGCTCGCCGCCGGGGCGAAGGCCTATGCCCGGCAGGTAACGTTCCGGCGTCATGCCGTTATAGGTATCGACGCCGAGGTTCATCCACGGCCCGTCGAGCTCCTGCTGAATGGTTCTTGCGATCGTTGTCTTGCCGCTCCGCGGCGCGCCGTTCAGGATCACGATCTGCCCGGCATAGCTATCGGTGTTCATCAGTGTTCTTCTTCTGCTTGGCGCGGAATCGAACAGCGAATCGCGCAGGTAATTTCCTTTCGTCCTGGGGATGCTTTATGGGAGACTTAAGGCACGGTCGAAAAAAGACACTGTGCCCGAAAGGAGTAGCATGAGCGAAGACACAGCCCATTTCCCTCCCGTCGATCCGGTTAAAACCGGCTTCAAAGGCTGCTGCCCGCGCTGCGGACAGGGAAAATTGTTTTCTGGCGTGCTCTCGCTGAAACCGCGCTGCGCCGCCTGCGGTCTCGATTATGGTTTTGCCGATTCGGGCGACGGCCCCGCGGTTTTCGTCATTCTCATCGTCGGCTTCATCATCATCGGCATGGTGCTCTGGCTGGAGGTGAACTATTCGCCGCCGATCTGGCTGCACATTCTGCTTTTCGCCCCGTTGACGATCGTGCTTTCACTGCTGGCGCTGCGCTGGTGCAAGGGCATCCTGATCGCCATGCAGTACCGCCACAATGCTCGTGAAGGACGCATTTCCCGTGACTGACATCCAGACAGCGGCCGCCCGCCGCAAGCTGCCGGTCTTCACCGGCTTTGCGGTGCTGATTGCGCTGGCCATCCTGATTTCGCTCGGCACCTGGCAGGTGGAGCGCCTGCACTGGAAGGAAGGCCTGATCGCCGATATCGCGGCGCGCCGCGGGTCGGCGCCGGTGGCGCTTGCCGATATCGAGCAGATGCTCGCATCGGGGGAAGACATAGAATACCGCCCCGTTACTGTGTCCGGCCACTATGTGCATGACAAGGAGCGCCACTTCTTCGCGACCTGGCACGGCGAGACCGGCTACTTCGTCTATACCCCGCTGCAGCTTGCCGACGGTCGCTACCTTTTCGTCAATCGGGGCTTCGTTCCCTATGAGAGCAAGGCGCCGGAAAAGCGGATGCAGGGGCAGGTGACGGGCGTGCAGACTGTCACCGGCCTGGCGCGCAACAAGCTGCCGGGGAAGCCTTCCTCACTCGTGCCGGAAAACGATGTCGCCAAGAACATCTTCTACTGGAAGGACCTCGATGTGATGGCCGCGAGCACGGCCCTCGACCAAGGAAGTGTCGTGCCGTTCTTCGTAGATGCCGATTCGACGCTAAACCCAGGCGGTTTGCCCGTCGGTGGCGTCACCGAGATCGACTTGCCCAACAACCACCTGCAATATGCCTTCACCTGGTACGGGTTGGCGGCAGCGCTGGTCGCCGTTGTCGCGATCGCGTGGTTCCGCAAAGGCGGCACGCCGGCCTCGCAATAGTATCGCTTCAATTCCCTCTTATATTGGGCTAGACACCCGAGACGATGGATACCGGACGTAAGATGAACATTGCAGCGAAACCTCCTTTGACGATCAGGCTTTGCGGCCCGCGTGGCTTCTGCGCCGGCGTCGACCGAGCGATCCAGATTGTCGTGCTGGCGCTGAAGGCCTACGGCGCGCCCGTCTATGTCCGCCACGAGATCGTGCATAACCGCTATGTGGTCGAGGGATTGGAGGCCAAGGGCGCGGTCTTTGTCGAGGAGCTGGACGAAATTCCGCCGGAGCACCGCGCCCAGCCGGTCGTCTTTTCCGCGCACGGCGTTCCGAAGTCCGTTCCGGAAGATGCAAACGCCCGCAATCTTTTCTATCTCGATGCGACTTGCCCGCTGGTCTCCAAGGTCCACAAGCAGGCGATGCGGCATAACCGCCTTGGCCGTCATGTCGTGCTGATTGGCCATGCCGGCCATCCGGAAGTCGTCGGCACGATGGGACAGCTTCCCGAAGGCTCTGTCTCGCTGATCGAGACGGTTGAAGATGCCGATTCCTACCAGCCCGCCGATCCCGACAACCTCGGCTATGTAACCCAGACCACGCTCTCGGTGGATGACACGGCAGGGGTAATTGCACGCCTCGAACAGCGTTTTCCGAATCTGACGGCGCCTGCCGCCGATTCCATCTGCTACGCGACGACCAATCGCCAGGAAGTCGTGAAGCAGGCAGCACCCGGCTGCGACCTCTTCATCATCGTCGGCGCGCCGAACTCCTCGAATTCCAAGCGCCTTGTCGAGGTCGCGCTGAGGGCAGGGGCAAAGAAGTCGATCCTGGTGCAGCGCGCCGCCGAACTCGACTGGGACGAGATCGGCCCGATTTCGACGCTGGGCCTTTCCGCCGGCGCCTCCGCGCCGGAAGTGATCGTCAACGAGATCATAGAGGCCTTCCGCACGCGTTTTGATGCCAAGGTCGAGCTGGCCGAAACCGTCCAGGAAAACGAGCATTTCCTCGTCAACCGGGAACTGCGCAGCATCGAACTGACGGCGGCCGACATGGCTTTCGTCAACGGTTGAGCTAGAGGAAGAGCGTACATCAGGAACTCCCTCATTCCTGTGCTTGTCACAGGAATCCAGTGTGCCCAAGTCCTTGGGCACGAAAGACTCTTGATTAGCGGGCGCTTATCGCTTTATTCACGGCGCAGACGCGCCGTGGCTGGATTCCTGTGACAAGCACAGGAATGAGGGACAACGGGAAGCCGTCGAGACGCCCACCTTCTAGTGCCCACCGATTGTGAGACCGCACCTTGGCCGTTTACACCGATATTTCCGAAGACGATCTGAAGTGGTTCCTGACGGAATACAATACCGGCGAGCTGCTATCCTACAAGGGGATCGCCGAGGGCGTCGAGAACTCGAATTTCCTGCTGCACACCTCGAAGGATCCGCTGATCCTGACGCTTTACGAAAAGCGCGTTGAAAGAAACGACCTGCCTTTCTTCCTCGGGCTGATGCATCATCTGGCCGACCGCGGCCTGTCCTGTCCGCTGCCGCTGCCGCGCAAGGACGGCGCGCTGCTCGGCAGGCTTTCGGATCGTCCTGCGGCTCTCATTTCCTTTCTCGAGGGCATGTGGCTGAGAAAGCCGGAAGCAAAGCATTGCCGGGAAGTCGGCAAGGCCTTGGCGAAGATGCATGTCGCGGGGGAGGGTTTTGAGCTGAAGCGCCCGAATGCACTTTCACTTGAAGGCTGGAAAGTGCTTTGGGACAAGTCCGAGGCGCGTGCCGACGAGGTCGAGAAGGGTCTGTCCGCCGAAATCCGTGGCGAGATCGATTTCCTGTCCGCCAACTGGCCAAAGGAGCTGCCGGCCGGCGTCATCCACGCCGATCTCTTTCCGGACAACGTCTTTTTCCTCGGCGCCGAACTCTCCGGCCTGATCGATTTCTATTTCGCCTGCAACGATCTGCTCGCCTACGACGTCTCGATCTGCCTCAATGCCTGGTGCTTCGAGAAGGACGGCGCCTATAACATCACCAAGGGCACGGCGATGCTGGAAGGCTATCAGAGCGTGCGGCCGCTCAGCCCTGCCGAGCTTATCGCCCTCCCGATTCTCGCGCGCGGTTCCGCGCTCCGGTTCTTCCTGACCCGCCTGTACGACTGGTTGACGACGCCGGAGGGCGCGATGGTCACCAAGAAGGACCCGCTGGAATATCTGCGGAAGCTGCGCTTCCACCGCCAGATCGCATCGGCCGCCGAATACGGGCTGTCGGCATGAAGCACGTCGATATCTTCACGGACGGCGCCTGCTCTGGCAATCCCGGCCCCGGCGGCTGGGGCGCGATCCTGCGTTACGGCGACGTCGAAAAGGAGCTTTCCGGCGGCGAGCCGGAAACAACCAACAACCGCATGGAACTGATGGCTGCGATTTCCGCGCTGGGGGCATTGAGGCAGCCCTGCGAGGTCGATCTTTATACCGACAGCGCCTATGTCAAGGACGGCATTTCCAAGTGGATTTTCGGCTGGAAGAAGAATGGCTGGAAAACCGCCGACAAGAAGCCAGTGAAGAATGCCGAACTGTGGCAGGCGCTGGAGGAAGAGCGCAACAAGCACAAGGTGACGCTGCACTGGATCAAGGGCCACGCCGGCCATCCGGAAAACGAGCGGGCCGATGAGCTCGCCCGCATGGGAATGGCGCCCTTCAAGAAACGCTAGAACTTCCCTACCAAAATTTCGTAGAAACAAACACATGAGGCGTTTCCATGAATCAGTCGGGAAACGCCTTCGTGCGGAACACGAGAGGGGATGTCGTGCGGATTGTCTCGTTGAATGCCTGGGGCGGCAAGCTGCATCGGCCTTTGATGGACTATCTCAGCACCGTCGAGGCCGATGTACTTTGCCTGCAGGAAGTCACCCGTTCCGTGACCGTGAAGAGCGGCTGGCTGGAATATCGCGACGGCAGCCATATCCTGCCCCAGCGCGCCAACCTCTTCGAGGAGATCAGGGCTGCTCTGCCGATGCATGACGCTTTTTTTGCCCCGACGGCGAGAGGCGAACTTTTCGAGGGCGATGAAAGTGTGCCTTCGGAATTCGGTCTCGCGACCTTCGTGCGCCGGTCCTACGCGGTGATCGGCCACGCAATGGATTTCGTGCATGGCGACTTTTCCGAAGATGGCTACGGCTCCCATCCGCGGGCGCGCAACGCGCACGCCATCCGCCTCTTCGACTATGAGGCGGGGTCTGCGGTCACCATCACCCAGCTGCACGGGCTGCGGGATATGAACGGCAAGGGCGATACGCCTGCCCGCCATGGCCAGGCTGACGCGTTGGTCAAGCTGATTGAGCGCATCTGGCGCAAGAGCGAGCGCCTCGTCGTCTGCGGCGACTTCAATGTCCTGCCGGGAAGCGTCATGTTCGAAGCCCTCGGCAGACTCGGCTTAGCCGACCTGGTCACCTACCGTGGCTTTACGGATACGCGAACATCGTACTACGCCAAAGAGGGGCGCTTTGCGGACTACATGCTCGTAACACCGGATGTCGGCGTCGTCAGGTTCGATGTGGTCGCGGAACCGGAAGTGTCGGATCATCGTGCGCTTCTGCTGGAAATTGATTAATCGCGGCCAGGGCATGTGTCGGCGGTTCTGGCGATGCATCCGCGCTTACCGGCCGATCAGGCTAAAGATGACGTCATGAAAACGGACCTCGGCCAGCACTGACCCGTCAGCATCGGTCACTTCTATGACGTGTGGCTCGATCATCTCTCCAGCCGCCACTCGCTCTGCGATCAGCGTAAGAGCATCTTCGTTTGCTTCATCAATCGCCGCCACCAGATCGTCTAGTTCCGAACCATCTGGATCATCGATCAGGTCCGCACCTTTACGGATGTGAAAGTAGAATACCGGCATAAGTTCTCAACCAACGGTCGGGCTGAATGTTCCGGTCCGAAAGCGTACACGCGGCACCCCTATATCAGTGTTTTTGGCGGTGATCGCTTGAGGCCGTGGGTACTTCGTCGATTCAGGCAACATACGACCGCTCCGCGATCCTCCCTTGCTCTCGGCCTCATTCCCTCTATTGTGCCGGCAACGAAATTACGGAGACCACAATATGATCCTGCACTGCGTATTGCTGCGGCTCAAGGCCGCGACAACGGGCGAGGAGAAGCAGGCGCTGTTCGAATCGGTGGTCGCGTTGAAGCAGGTGATCCCAGGCATTCTCGATGTCAAACATGGACCCAACATCTCTCCGGAGGGCTTGCATGGCGGCTTCGTCGATGGTTTTGCGGTGACCTTCGAAAGTGCCGAAGCACGCGATGCCTATCTCGTGCATCCCGAGCATGTCGCCGTCGGTGAGCGAATCGTATCCTCGCTCGACGGAGGCCTAGCTGGCCTGCTCGTCTTCGATCTCAGCCTCTGAGAGGGCCGCGGATCTCTCCGCGGCCTCTCGTCGGTCAGCTCGACCTCGCCATGGCCGCGGCGATCTGGTCGACATTGTAGCGAAACATCTTTTCGTAAGTCGGCGCCGGGCCCTTCGCATCCGAAAGGGATTCGACGTAAAGTTCGCCGCCGGGTTCGGCGCCCGTCGCCTTGGCGACCTGCTTGACAAGGCGCGGATCGTTCGAGTTTTCGAAGAAATAGGTCTTCACATGCTCGGCCTTGATCTGCTCGATGAGCTTGGCGACGTCGGCAGCGGAAGCTTCCGTCTCCGTCGAGAGGCCAACGGGTGCGAGGAAGCTGACGTTGTATTCCCGGCCGAAGTAGCCGAAGGCGTCATGACTGGTCAGCACCTTTCGCCGGTCATCCGGAACCGCGTCGAACTTCGAATGCGCATAGGCGTCGAGCTTGTCGAGCGTCTTCGTGTAGCGCTCGGCATTCGCCTTGAAGGCTACGGCATCCGCCGGATCGGCCGCTGAAAGGGCTTTCTCGATATTCGCGACCCAGATTTTTACGTTGACCGGGCTGTTCCAGACGTGAGGATCGGTCACGGTCTGCCCGTCCTCTTCCATCGTGCGGGTATTGACGCTATCGGAAACGGTGACCGGCGTTCCCTTGTAGCCCGAGGCAGCAATCAGCCGGTCCATCCAGCCCTCAAGGCCCTCGCCGCTGACGAAGGTCACCTGCGCCGCCTTCAGGTGCTTGGCGTCGGTGGGCGATGGTTCGAACTCGTGTGGATCGCCATTCGGCCCGACTAGGGTGGTTACCTTCACATGGTCGCCGCCCACTTGGCTGACGACATCGGCGAGGACGGTAAACGAGGCAACGACATTCAGTGTTTCCGCCGAGGCGGGCATGGCCGAGAAGGCGAGCAGCGCGGGAAGGGCCGCGGGCAGAAGCAGTCTGGGGGCAAGCATTGAAGTCTCCTTGAGGTCAGCCCTTGAGATGCGGGCGGGGGAAGATGCGCCAGGCAAGGCCTGATGGCGCGAAGAAGATGGACAGCCCGTAGATCACCGCCGCCGTCATGATGATTGTCGGGCCGGAGGCGAGCTCGAGATGGTAGGAAGCAATCAGGCCGACATAGCCGGAGGCGGTGGCGCTGATCGCGGCGATTGCGATCATCGACGGCAGGCTACGTGACCAGAGCTGGGCGATTGCCGCCGGCAGCATCATCAGGCCGACCGCCATCAGCGTGCCGAGCGCCTGGAAACTGGCGACAAGGTTGAGCACGACCAGCAGCAGGAAAAGCACATGATAGACCGGCCCTCGACCGCCTACGGCCCGCAGGAATCCCGGGTCGAAGCATTCCGCAACTAGCGGCCGGTAGATGACGGCAAGAACGACGAGCGTCACCGAGGAGATCGTGCCGATCTGGAAAAGCGCCGGGGCGTCGATCGCAAGGATGGTGCCGAAGAGCACATGCAGCAGATCGATGTTCGATCCGCGCAGCGACACGATCAGCACGCCGAGAGCAAGCGAGGCGAGATAGAAGCTTGCGAAGCTTGCATCCTCCTGCAGTACCGTCGTCCGGCTGACGAAGCCCGAAAGCAGCGCGACCGAGAGGCCGGCGACAAGGCCACCAATGCCCATGGCGGTGAGCGACAGCGAGCCCGCAACGAGATAGCCGATCGCCGCCCCCGGCAGCACGGCATGGCTCATCGCATCGCCCATCAGGCTCATGCGCCGCAGCATCAGGAAGACGCCGATCGGGCCTGAGCCGAGGCTGAGGCAAAGGCAGGCCACCAGCGCGCGGCGCATGAAGCCGAAATCGGCGAAGGGCGCAAGGAAGATGTCGTAAGCCGTCATGCCGCGGGCTCGCAGGCTTGCGCATCCTCGTCCCAACGCTCGGCCATGGCGCGCGCCTTGAGAAGATTGGCCGGCGACATCACGTCGCCGGTCGGTCCCCAACCGATCAATGTTCGGGCAATCAGCAGCGTCTCGGGGAAGTGCGCCCGCACCTGATCGAAGTCATGAAGCACCGCAACGACGGTCCGCCCGTCGCCGTGCCAGCGGGCGACGATCTCCAGCAGGTCCCTGGTCGTACGGGCGTCGATGGCGTTGAACGGCTCATCGAGCAGTATCACCTTGGCATCTTGCAGCAGCAGCCGGGCAAAAAGCACGCGTTGAAACTGCCCGGCCGACAGCGAGCCGATGTGGCGCTTTTCGAAGCCTTCGAGCCCGACGGCGGAAAGTGCTGCGCGGGCCTTGTCCGTATCCTGGCTCGAGACACGTCCGAAAGCGCCGCTATTTGGCCATGCGCCGAACAGAACCGCGTCGAAGACAGAGATCGGAAAGCGGCGGTTGATCTCCGCAGCCTGCGGCAGGTAGCCGAAATCCGTCCGCTTGAGCTGGTGGGAAATGCGCCCTTCGGCCGGCCGCAGCTCGCCCATGATGGCTTTCAGCAGCGTCGATTTTCCGGCCCCGTTGGGCCCGGCGATCGCCGTCAGGCTGCCGGAATGAATGGTTCCGGAAACATGGTGCACTGCCGGGTGACGCTCATAGGCGACGGTGAGATTGTCGAGCCTGATCAACGGGTCGCTCATGGCAGGACAACCGCCCAATGGATCGCTGCCCAGAGGGCCGCGACGACAACAGCCACGCAAGCGACGCGGAATCCGGCGGAGTGCCGGAGGACACCCGAAGCGAAATGGAATCTGTTCATAATCGACATCACTCTTATAAATGTAATAACATTACAAGTTATGTTATAACGATTACGGCAATTTCGCGGCGGCGTCTAGGGCTGCCGCAACAAAAAAAGGGCGGCTCGACGGCCGCCCTTTGGTAACTCGTCTCAGAGCTGTTCCATCATCGTGGCCGCGCCGGAGACGGTAGCCTGACCGGGGCTTTCCTCGACGTTGAGCGACTTGACCACGCCGTCCTCCACCAGCATCGAATAGCGCTTGGAGCGCACGCCGAGGCCGCCGCCGGAAAGGTCGGCATCCAGGCCGAGCGCCTTGGTGAAGCCCGCATCCCAATCCGCAAGGAAGTGGATCTTGCCCATGCCGCCTGATTGTTGTGCCCAGGCACCCATGACATGCCAGTCGTTGACGGCAAGTACGGCGATATCGTCGACGCCCTTGGCAAGGATGGAATCGCGATTTTCGAGGTAGCCCGGCAGATGGTTCAGCGAGCAGGTGGGCGTGAACGCGCCGGGTACAGCGAAAAGCACGACGCGCTTGCCCTTGAAGAGCTGATCGGTCGTAACCTCGACCGGGCCGTCGGCTGTCTTTTCCTTGAATGTGGCGGCGGGAAGCTTGTCGCCGATCGCGATAGTCATGGGGGCTCTCCTTGGTTTTGATGCAGCGGCGGGGGCTGCCGCGAGGTCGGGACCGACTATAAAAGCCGGTCAGTCAAAGGCAAGCGTCGTCTCCATGGCGCGGTCGCCGTCAATGATGAGAGCGCTCCAGCTATTGCCGCTGATCTCATAGTTCTTCGGCAGCTTGTGGATCGCGACAGCGGTCGAGAAGGTCTTCCCGTCGCGTTTGCTCATCAGCTTCTTGGTGAACACATAACCGGCGGGGCCGGTGAGGATCACCTCCGGCGCGGTATCGCCAGCGGCGGGCAGGGCGATCTGCAGCCAGAGCTGCTTTTTATCCTCCGAAACCTTGTAGGACGTCACCTTGAACTGTGACGAAGGTTTTTCCGGCAGCGATGCCTCGGCGTTCTTCAGGATCGCTTCCTCTTCCGGCCGTGACTGGTTGGCGCTCCCAATGGCGAGCGAGAACTCGCCCTGGAAGGGGATGCAGATATCCTTGCAGATGCCGATGAAGGCGCTTGCTTTTAGGGTGAGCGGGCCGGAGGCGTCTTTTGCCGAAAATGTCAGAGGCAGCGAAACGGCGGCGTCATAGGCGATGTCGTCGATCCTGCCGTCGGAGAGATGCTTCGGCACCGGAAAGCGGATCGCCTTCAGCGTGACGCCGCTCTCCGGCGCAACGGAAATCTGCGGTGGTATGCCGCTGTTGCCGGGCTCGCGCCAATAGGTGATCCAGCCGGGTTTCGGTTCGATCTGCAGCGCTCCCCGCATGGTGCCGTCGCTGTCCGGAGGCAATGCGATCAGGCGCATCCGGCCGCCGGCATTGTCGACCCAGTCGCTCATCTCGGCATGCGCCATCCCGAAGGAGGCGGCCAGGGCGGCGCCGCAGATGGCCGTCTTTAGAAGCAGGCGAAACCTGGAAGAAATAATTGCCATGGAACAAGCATTTATCGAAAATCGCCTTTCGCGGCCAGAAGCCGCGACGACTTAATTCTTCATTTTCAGTTGATTGATATGTGACATTGCCCCATGTTTATTTTGTCGGGGCCATTGGTGCGGTCTGGCAGCAGGAGGCAACATGTCCTTTTCCACGCTGAAAAACAGACGGGAACGCGGCTTTTTTGACGGACAGTTCCTCATTGCCATGCCCGGTATGGAAGACAGCAACTTCTTCCGGACGGTCGTCTATATCTGCGCCCATTCCGATGCCGGCGCCATGGGCTTCGTGATCAACCGGGCCCAGAGCCTCACCTTCACCGATGTGCTGCTGCATCTCGAGATGATCAAGGACCATGAGCCGATCGTCCTGCCGGATCATGCCCTGAATTTCCCGATCCAGACGGGCGGCCCGGTGGAAAGCGGCCGCGGTTTCGTGCTCCATTCCGATGATTATATCAGCGACTCCAGCATCCCGATCAGCGACGATATCTGCCTGACCGCGACGCTGGACATCATCCGCGCGATCTCCAAGGGCACTGGGCCAAAGCGGGCGACTATGATGCTCGGTTACTCCTCCTGGGGCGCCGGCCAGCTGGAAATGGAAGTCGCCGGCAACGGCTGGCTGACCTGCGCGGCCAACGAAGCGCTGATTTTCGACCGCAGCCTCGACGACAAATACGAGCGCGCCCTTGCAGGGATGGGCATTACCGCCGCCATGCTCTCCGCCGAAGCCGGCCACGCCTAGCATCCGCTGTAGAGAGGCCTAAGCCCGCTTCGTCAGCGGAAAGCGTTCCTTCAGCAGGCGCAGAACCGAATCGGCGGCCATCGGCGGGCCGAAAAGGTAGCTCTGGCCATAGCGGCAGCCCATCTTGGCAAGCTCGATGGCGTCCTCGTTGGATTCGATCCCCTCGGCCACGACCTGCATCTCAAGCTCGCGCGCCATGGAAATGACCGACCGGAGGACGATGGCCTTCTTGTCGCTGTTGTCGCGAACCAGCGCCTTGTCGAGCTTGATGGTGTCGAACGGGAAGCGGGTGAGATAGGCAAGCGACGAGTAGCCCGTGCCGAAGTCGTCGAGCGCGAGGCCGAGCCCCGCTTCCTTGAGCTTCTGTAGCACCAGGCGCGCCTGCTCGGGATTTTCCATGACCATGGATTCCGTCAGTTCCAGCTTCAGGCGGGACGGGTCGCAATGTGTCTTGGACAGAACCGAACGCACATCCTCATAGAGTTCGTTGTTGAGAAGCTGCACGCTCGACAGATTGATGGAGACGTAGATCGGCAGATCGCCGGTCTGGTGCTGCCAGGCCATGAAGTCGTTGGTTGCCTGTTCGAGCGCGAACATGCCGAGCGGGCCGATGAGGTCCGAAGCTTCGGCAATTGGAATGAATTCCGAGGGCGGGATGTTGCCGCGCTTCGGGTGCTCCCAGCGCATCAGCGCCTCGAATCCGGCAATCTCGACATCCTCAAGCCGGGCGATGGGCTGATAGACCATCGACAGCTCCTTGCGCTCGATGGCGCGGCGGAGGTCCGATTCGAGCTGCAGCCGGTCGGCGCCGAAATCGCGGAAGGCGGGGCGGAAAGGTTCGACCCGGTTTCCGCCGGCGCGCTTGGCGCGATACATCGCCAGCTCCGCGTCGCTCAGCATGCCCACGGCGTTTTCCTGCTGGTCGACCCAGGAGGCAAGGCCGACCGAGGCCGTCAGTATGATTTCCCGATTGGCGAAGTTGATCGGCACCATGATTGCCTTGCTGACCGCATCGGCAAAATCGGCGATCTTCGCCGGGTCGCGTTCCGAGACGAGGATGAGCCCGAACTGGTCGCCGGCAAGGCGCGCCAGCGTGTCCTGGGGCTTCAGCAAGCGGCGCAGGCGGCGGGTAACCGCGATCAGAATGTTGTCGCCGGCGGCGATTCCCAGCGAATCGTTCACCAATTTGTACCGGTCGATGTCGATCACCATCACGGTCGGCCGCAGCGTATCGCCGCCGGGCGCGAGCGTCAGCACGGACTGCAGGCGGTCGATGAAGAGCTGGCGGTTCGGCAAGCCGGTGAGATTGTCGTGCAAGGCATCATGCAGGAGTCGCTCGACGGAGTTCTTCTGCTCCGTAACATCGACGATCGTGCCGACGCACCGGATGATTTCGCCATTCGAGCCGAGCACCGGCCGGGCGCGGATGAGAAGCCAATGGAAATGACCGTCCTCGGCGCGGACGCGGAACTCGTGGTTCAGCCGTCCGCGGCGATGCTCGAGAAGCACGTCCAGCGTGGCGCGGAACCGGTCGCGATCGTCGGGATGCAGCCAGGGCAGCCAGTTGCGGGCAGCGCCATGCATGGTGCCGGGCGAAAGACCGAGCTTGATGGAAACATCCGGAATGGTGACGACGCGGTCGCGCGCCACGTCCCAATCCCAAACCATGTCGCCTGAACCTGTAAGGGCCAGAGACTGCCGCTCGAGATCGGAAAACAGCCCCTGCTGGAAGGCACCGCCCGCAAAGGCGTGCTGCATGACGGTAAAACCGATCAGCAGCACGATCAGCACGAGACCGCCGCCCAACGCCGGCTGGATGATGTCATTGTCGAGCCGCCCGGTGATCGTTAGCCAAGCGCCGAAGATCCAGACGAGGATCAGCGCCCAGGCGGGCACCAGCAGGATCGCGCGGTCGTAGCGGTTGAAGCCGAGATAGATGATCAGCACGAGACCCATCGTTGCCGTCAGCGCGAAGGAAAGCCGCGCGATACCGGCCGCAATCGACGGGTCGTAGATCGCCACCCCGAAAAGCAGCGCAAGGCCCAGCACCCAGGCAAGGGTCGCGTAGCCGAGATGCGTGTGCCAGCGGTTCAAGTTCAGGTAGGTGAACAGGAAGATCACGAAACTCGAGGCCAGCGCCACCTCCGCGCAGGCGCGCCATATTCGCTGGTCCGCCGAAGCGATGCTGACGAGTTTGCCGAGGAACCCGAAATCGACGCAGATATAGCCGAGCACCGCCCAGGCGAGCGCGGCTGTCGCCGGCAGCATCGATGTTCCCTTGACGACGAAAAGGATCGTCAGGAAGACGGCCAGAAGGCCGGCGATGCCGAGCACGATGCCGCGGTAGAGCGTAAACGCGTTGATCGTATCCTTGTAGGCATCAGGCTCCCACAGGTAGATCTGCGGCAGTTCGGGCGTTGCAAGTTCTGCCACGAAAGTGATGACCGCGCCGGGGTTCAGCGTGATCCGGAAGACGTCGGCCTCGTCGCTCGGCTGGCGGTCGAGCGCAAAACCCTCGCTCGGCGTAATCGCCATGATGCGCTGGGAGCCGAGGTCGGGCCAGAAAAGCTTGGAGTTCACCAGACGGAAATGCGGAGCGACGATGACCCGGTCAAGCTGCTCTTCCGAGACATTGGCGAGCGCAAAGACGGCCCAGTCGCCCTGATGGTTGTCGGAGGTGGCGCGCACCTCGATGCGCCGGCGGATGCCATCGGCCCCCGCTGCCGTCGAAACCTGGAAGGCCTCGCCCTGATTGGTGTAGATTTCCGTCGTCGCGGTAAGGTCGAGCGCGGTATCGTCGCGGGAAATCTTTACCGGTTCCGCAGCCTGAGCGACGCCTGCAGCCAGCGCCAGTACCGACAGGACAAGAGCTGCGATCACCGCGATCAATCGGCCGTACGGCGATGTGGGCAGCATGCGGTTCGTGGTCATCGGCTGTCGGTTTTCCTGCCTGTATCCGCGTCGGTGGCAAGCAGTGAAAACATCACGTGGTCATGCCACTGACCGTTGATTTTCAAGTATCCGCGCAGATAGCCTTCCCGCCGAAACCCGGCTTTTTCGAGCAGGCGAATGCTCCGTGCATTTTCCGGAATACAGGCTGCTTCGATACGGTGCAACTCAAGCCCTGCGAAGATATAGGGTATAACCAACTGAAGTGCGGCGAACATATGGCCCTGACCGGCATGTTTCTCGCCCATCCAGTAGCCGATCATGCAGCTCTGCGCCGCGCCCCGGCGAATATAGCCGATCGTAATGCCGCCAAGCAGTTCCATGTCCGGCTTCGAGAACAGGAAAAGCGGTACTGCCTGGCCCGAGGCATATTCCTGCTTGCCGCGGATCACGCGAGCCCGAAAGGCGCCCTCCGTCAGTTCGTCGCGCCGCCATGTGGGCTCCCAAGGTTCAAGGAACTTGCGGCTGGCCGAGCGCAGCTTGTACCACTGGTTGAAATCCTGATAGCGCGGAAGCCTCAGGGCATAGCGGTCATTCTCAAGCTCCACAGCCTCCGGCTGCCGCGACAGGAAGCGAAAAACCGACTTTGGCATCGATCACTCCCGGCAGGATGCGCGGCTCAGCGGCTTGCGGTCTTGGACTGCGGCAAGGGAGCCGACAGCGAAGAGACGATGTCTTCCATTGGCGCAAGATGCTCGAGCGGGCCGATCGCCGAAAGCGTGGGCACCCTGTCGAAGAACAGACGGCCGGCGAGGTCCGTAAGACGTTCGACGGTGATGCCTTCGAGCCGCTCCATCATCTCCTGATTGGAGATTGGCACGCCGTAGAGCATCATCTGGCGAGCGATCTGGCCGGCGCGGGCGGCCGGGCTTTCCTGCCCCATCATAAGCTGCGCGCGGATCTGCGCGCGGGCGCGCTCGATCTCCTTCTGCTCAATCGTGCTGGCCGACTTGTGCAATTCGTTGATGATGACCGGCACCAGTTCCGGCAGGTTCTCGCCGCCGGTCGCCGCATGGATGCCGAAAATGCCGGTGTCGGAAAAACCCCAGTGGAAAGCGTAGATCGAATAGCAGAGCCCCCGGATTTCGCGCACTTCCTGGAAGAGACGCGAGGACATGCCGCCGCCGAGAATGTTGGCAAGAATCTGCGAACAGTAGAAGTCGCGGGCGTGATAGGCCTTTCCCTCGAAGCCGAGGAGGATCTGCGCGTCCATCAAGTCGCGGGTCTCGCGCACGTTGCCGCCGATATAACGGGCGGTCTCGATGACCGGCGGAGCGCTTGGTGCGGTCGGCAGGCCGGCGAAGCGCGTTTCCACCAGCCGCACGATTTCGTCGTGGTCGATCGCGCCGGCGGCAACGACGAACATGCGATCGGTCGTGTAGTTGCGGCTGAGATAGTTGCGGATCTGCTGCGGCGAGAACGAGACGACGGTTTCATGCGTGCCGAGGATGGGGCGGCCGAGCGTCTGGTTGCGATAGGCGGCTTCGGCAAACTTGTCGAAGACGACATCGTCAGGCGTGTCGTTCGCGGCGTTGATCTCCTGCAGGATAACCTGCTTCTCGCGTTCGAGCTCCTCTTCGTCGAATGCCGACTCGGTCAGGATGTCGGCGAGGATATCGACGGCCAGCGGTACGTGATCCTTCAGCACCCGGGCATAATAGGACGTCGTTTCGGTCGAGGTCGCAGCGTTCACTTCACCGCCGACGTCCTCGATTTCCTCGGCGATGTCGCGGGCCGATCGGCGCGCAGTACCCTTGAAAGCCATGTGTTCGAGCAGGTGGGCAATGCCATGCTCGTCTGCCGTCTCGTTGCGCGAACCCGATTTAATCCAAACTCCCAGCGCGACGCTTTCAAGATGCGGCATGGCTTGGGTCACTACTGTCAGCCCGGATGGGAGCCGGGTGCACTCTACTGTCATTGGTTATCTTTCTGCGCCTGCGGCATCAGGTCCGGGTATGCTTGCCGATAAAGCCCTCAACGGCTTTCAGTTCCGGATCGATGACTTGGAAGCGCTCCTCCTTAAGCATCAGATCAGCAAGCCACGTCGGAAGCGCCGGGTCAATACCGGACGCGGATTTTACGGCTGCGGGGAATTTTGCCGGGTGGGCGGTCGCGAGCGTCACCATCGGCGCGTTCGGCTTCTCGTGCTTCGCGGCAACGAAGACGCCGATCGCCGAATGCGGATCGAGCAGATAACCGGTTTCGGCATAGGTGTTCTTGATCGTCTGCGCCACCTGCTTCTCGCTAGCGCAGCCGGCGCGGAAATCCTTTTTGATGGCGGCAAGCGCCTTTGCGGAAATCTCGAAGCCGTTCGACTGCTTCAGGCTGTCCATCGCATGGCGCACCTTGGAGGCGTCGCGGTCATAGGCCTCGAAAAGCAGGCGTTCGAAGTTCGAGGAAATCTGGATGTCCATGGAGGGCGAGGTGGTCGCCTTCACTTCCTTCATGTCGTAGCGGCCGGTCTTCATCGTGCGGGCGAGAATGTCGTTCTCGTTGGTCGCGATGACAAGCTTGCCGATCGGCAGGCCCATCTTCTTGGCAGCGTAACCGGCAAAAATGTCGCCGAAATTGCCGGTCGGAACGGTGAACGAGATCTTGCGGTCCGGGCCGCCGAGGGCGATCGCCGTCGTAAAGTAATAGACGATCTGGGCCATGATCCGCGCCCAGTTGATCGAGTTGACGCCCGAGAGCCGCACCTTGTCGCGGAACGCGGCGTCGTTGAACATCGCTTTGACGAGGTTCTGGCAATCGTCGAAATTGCCCTTCACCGCCAGCGCATGAACATTGGCCGACGTCGAGGTGGTCATCTGCCGCTGCTGCACGGGCGAGACCTTGCCGTGCGGGAAGAGAATGAAAATGTCGGTGCGGTCGCGGCCGGCAAAGGCGTCGATCGCCGCCCCGCCCGTATCTCCGGACGTCGCGCCGACGATCGTCGCGCGCTCGCCGCGCTTCTCCAGCGCGTAGTCCATCAGGCGTGCCAGAAGCTGCATCGCCACATCCTTGAAGGCGAGCGTCGTGCCGTGGAAAAGCTCCATGACGAAGCTGTTCGGGCCGGTCTGCACCAAAGGCGCGATCGCCGGGTGGCGGAAGGTGCCGTAGGCTTCGTCGATCATCTTCCGGAAGATGTCGGCGGGGATTTCGCCATTGGTGAAGGGGGAGAGGATTGTAAACGCGATCTCCTGGTAGCTCTTGCCGCGCAGCGCGCGGATCTCCTTCTTGGAGAAATGCGGCCATTCGCGCGGAACATAGAGCCCGCCGTCACGTGCAAGACCCGTCAGCAAAGCATCGCAAAAGCCGAGAGAAGGGGCCTCGCCGCGGGTCGAGATGTAATCCACGTTCTTCATCCTTGAGTTAATGCCGGTGGAAATCCGGATAAGTGAGGCAGTCACCGGAATCGCTGCGGATCGAAATGTGCGTCAAAACGGTGCTTACCCAATCGATTTTTGTTCGCGCCGCTGATATAGACCATCGCAAACTGTCACGAAAGGCCCTCCAAACAAGACTTCGGGCCTACCAGAAAACTTTGTAAGAGGTGGAATAATCGTGTTCGGCAAGGTCTCGCGCTTCGTTGTTTCCGTATCCGTCGCGGCTGTTCTTGCAAGCTGCAATTCCTTGGGCGTCGGCGGCGACAGCAACAAGGCCGAAGCCCCCACGCAGCCGAACGGCAACGCGCAGATCATGCCGCTTGCCCCGCAGAACCCGTCTTCGAGCGACAAGTCGATCGGTACCGCCACCAATGCTTCCGGAAGCGTGCAGCCGGTGGTGCAGGGCTCGTGCCCGCAGATCTTCATGCGTGACCAGGACGCGATCTTCCGCACCTATGCCAAGGGCGGCAAGAAGCCGGCTGCCGGCGCCGATGGGCAGCAGCAGCCGACCGACCAGGTCGTCTATCAGGCCGCCTTCGGCGACTACACCCGCCAGTGCACGCTGAACGACCAGAACCTGACAATGACCGTCGTGGCGCAGATCCGCCTGATCGCCGGCCCGGCCGGCGGCCCCGGCCGCGTCACGTTGCCGATCCGGATTACCGCTGTCGACGGCGAGGATGTCGTCAATTCGCAGGTCGTGCCGTTTACCGCGGAAATTCCGGCGGGCCAGACTGCCGCGCAGGTGCTCTTCCGCCAGGATGGCTTCAAGCTGCCGGTCGGTTCCGGCGCGCTGGTCCGCGTCAATATCGGCTTCGATCAGGGCCCGGCCGCAAAGAACAAGAAGAGCTGAGGCGGAAAACTCCGCCCGGACTATTTGCGCCTCAGAGGACGCCTGCCCATTCCGACAGGGCAGCAACGACGCCGGGAAGGTCGCTCATCCGGGAAACAACCGTCTCCGCACCGGCATCCGTCAGCAGATCGGCGTGCGAGGGATAGGTATGCGATGCGCCGGTGAAACCGATGACGCGCATGCCGGCGGCGCGTGCCGCATGGATGCCGTGGACGGAATCTTCGACGACGACGGTTCTCGATGGCGAAACGCCCATTTTTTGCGCGCCGTGCAGGAAGATGTCCGGCTTCGGCTTGACGCGATCCGGCCCGAGATCCTTGGCGGAGAAGATGTTAGGCTCGAAAAGTTTCTTGAGGCCCACCTTGCCGAGCATCATGTCGAGCCGCTGCGTGCTTGAATTCGAGCAGACGCAACGCTTCAGGTTAATGCGGGAAACAGCGAACTCGACGCCGGGAATGGCCTGCACGTCGCGTTCGAGACGAAGGTCGAGCAACTTTTCGGATTTGTCGAGCAGTGAAGCCGAGAGCGGGATACTTGCCTCGCGCTCCACCTGCAGCAGAATGTTCTTCCAGGTCATGCCGGCAAAGCGCTCGGCCATCTCCTCGACGCCGATCGGATAACCTGCATCCGTCAGCAACTTGGATTCCACTTCCGCCGCGATGATTTCGGAATCGACCAGAACGCCGTCACAGTCGAAGATAATGAGGTCGAAGCCGTCCATAGTCTCAAGCCTTGTTGGGGATGCTGCCCTTTACACGATGGGTGCCGAAAGCTCAACCGGCAGGCTGGCATGGCTGGATTGCGCTTTGCGGGCGGCTTTGCCGCTTTCCTGCCGGAATTGGTTGCGGCTGCCCTCGGCTCAAGCCTCGACAAGCCAAATCCAGCCCTCTAATGGATACATATGGCCAAGGAACCTGAAGACACAATCGCAAGCCGCATCAGCCGGGTTCTCGCCGATCGCATCGTCCGCGGCGAATTGACGCCGGGACTGCGGCTTCGCCAGGATCACATCGCCGAGGAATTCGGCACGAGCCATGTGCCCGTGCGCGAGGCCTTTCGCCGGCTGGAGGCGCAGGGCCTTGCAATCAGCGAGCCGCGGCGCGGCGTTCGCGTTGCTTCGTTCGATCTGAAGGAGGTGCGCGAGGTTGCCGAGATGCGGGCGGCCCTCGAAGTACTCGCCTTGCGGCATGCTGCCAAGCATCTGACGCCGGCGATCCTCGATGCCGCCGAAGAGGCAACGCGCGAGGGCGACGCGGCGGCCGACGTTCACGCCTGGGAGGAGGCGAACCGAAGGTTTCATCGGCTGATCCTTGCGCCCTGCAATATGAACCGCCTGCTTGCGTCGATCGATGATCTGCATGCGGCGAGCGCCCGCTTTCTCTTTTCCGCCTGGCGTTCGGGCTGGGAAAAGCGCACCGATCACGACCATCGCGCCATTCTGCTGGCGCTGCGCCAGGGCAAGGCCGAAGAAGCTGCCGCCATTCTCGAAAAACACGTGCAATGGATCGGCCGCGCGCCGCAACCCATGCAGACCGGTGCGACCGCGCGCGACGCGTTTGCCATTGTCGGCTGACAACCTTTCGAAGCCGGCAGCATGCTCGGCTGGCTGGACGAGGCGAGGATCGGCTTTCCGGTGGTCGCCAATGGTTCGGGTGGACCTGCGCGGCTTGCAGAGCCGAAAATGCCTGGATGTTGGGCGTCGCTCCGTTTATCCTTGGTGGCGTTTTTGAAGTCGGCGCTTGCCGCCGCATCAGTCCTGAAGGGCATCCGCATCCACACGGAGTGCTGATTGTGACAGTCCGGCTACGTGGCCACCATCTGCTCTGCATGCTGACATTCGTCGGTGAAGGCTACACCCCGGCCTTCACCGCGAACTACCGGCGGCTCGCCGAGCGTCTTTCGGCCGGCGAGGAAATCGAGATCGTCTCCGGTCCGGACGATATCTGCGCGCCGCTTCTGCCCGAAGGTTTGCCGCACTGCCTTAGCCGGAGCGCGGTCGCGCGCGACGAGACTGCCGCCGAAGAAATCGGCCGATTGCTGCGTATTCCGATAGGCGAGGGAACGAAAATTGTGCCCGACGAGAAATTGCTGCGCAGGCTGCGCAGCAATTTTAAAGCTGGCACCATCCGCAGGGCCTGCGAGGAGTGCGAATGGAGCGAGCTTTGCGGCCATGTCGCCGGCAACGGCTTCAAGGACGCGCTTGTGGGTGCCCGTTAGGTTTCCACCGGGAAGAGCTGAAGGAACTGCCGCTCGCCCTCGGGCGAGAAGATCACCGAGCGGCTTTCGGCGTTCCGTCGAGCCCAGCCCTTATCGAAAAAGCTTGAAAGCAGGGCCTTGCCGAGGCTGCCGGCGAGATGTGCGCGGCGTTCGCTCCAGTCGAGACACGAGCGGCAAAGCGGACGGCGCGACGATTTGAGATCGGAGACATCAATGCCGATGCATCTCAACTGGCTCTCGCCTTCCGAGCTGACAGACAGGCCTTCGCCGACGGCGTTGATCGCGCCCGAGGCCACGAGGCTGTCGAGCATGCGCACGCCATAGTCTCCCGCCAGATGGTCGTAGCAGATGCGTGCCTTGCGCAGCGCCGGTTCCTTTGGTCCGGGGCGGTGGCGCAGGTGTCCGCGCGCGGCGGCAAAACCCATGATGCTTTCCAGCAGCTTGCCGACCCCATCGTCGGCAAGCGCGAAATAGCGATGACGGCCCTGCTTGCGCTGCGCCAACAGGCCGCCGGCTTCGAGCTTGGCAAGATGCGTGCTCGCCGTCTGCAGCGTGATGCCGCCTGCCGCTGCGAGCTCGGTCGCCGTCAGCGCCTTGCCGCCCATCAGCGCGGTCAGCATGTTGGCGCGGGCGGGATCGCCGATCAGCGCCCCGATTTGTGCGATGTCTGGTCCTTCTTTCATACTTCGATCGTAACCGAAGCATCTTCGTTCGGCAATGTGCGAAAACTGTCTCACAGAAAAAGGAGACAACGATGATTACCTGCTTCATCCGCTACGAGATCGATCCCTTCAAGAAGGATGCCTTTGCCAAATATGCCCGCAACTGGGGCCACGTCATTCCGCAAAACGGCGCCGATCTCATCGGCTATTTCGGCCCGCACGAGGGCTCCGCGACCACGGCCTACGGGGTCTACAACATCGAAAGCCTCGCCGCCTACGAGGCCTACCGCGCCCGCCTCGCGGCCGATCCGCTCGGCAGGGAAAACTATGAATTCGCCAAACGCGAGCGTTTCATCCTGAAGGAGGACCGCATCTTCCTGAAGAACGTCTCCGCTCCTCATGCCAAGCTGGTGCTGCCATGATCGCCGTCATCTTCGAAGTCGTCCCCTATATGGGCGAACGACACAAATATCTCGATCTCGCCGGCGATCTGCGCGCCGAACTCGAGAAGATCGACGGCTTCATCTCCATCGAACGCTTCGAGAGCCTGACCTTGCGGGGCAAGCTGCTGTCGCTGTCATTCTGGCGGGACGAAATGGCCGTCAAGGAGTGGCGGAACCTCGAAGCCCACCGCGCGGCGCAAAAGGCAGGCCGAAACGGCATCTTCGCCGACTACCGCCTGCGCATCGGCCACGTCCTCCGCGACTACGGCATGTTCGAAAGGGCGGAAGTGCCGGCGGATAGCAAAGAGGTGCACGCGGCGTAGTCAGGCTTGGTCCACCTGTTTTTGAATGGCTTCGACAGCGATCCGGATCTTCGGAAGTTCATCCACGATGACGCCCCAGATGATCCTGTCGGAAAGGCCATGATACTCGTGCCTCAGGACGTTTCCGATCGCCTTGACGCGCGGCCAGGGTATTTCCGGCCGGACGCTCTTGAGTTCGTCCGGAATTCTGCGGCTGGCTTCCGAGATGATCTCTACGGCTCGCTCCAAAGCGAGGCGCAGGATTATGTCATTCTGGTAGTCCGCGAATGACTTGCCGGCAATTGCTGCCTCGATGATGGCAATCGCCTCTAGAATGTCGCGCAGAAAGTGCCGAACCTCGCGAGGCATCAAAAGACCTGCAACGCTGAATTTTCGATCATGTCCTTCAACATGGGGTGAAGGCTGTCCCGCGTCGTGACGTCCACGGGCAAATGCAACTCGTCTTCCAGAAGGAGCTTGATGCCGATGAGATCGAAGGCGTTGAAGCGGCTCGCCGGATCGTAGTCGATAAAGAGGTCGAGGTCGCTCGCCGGGCCTGCCTCGTCCCTTGCCACGGAGCCGAAAAGGTAAAGCGAAGTCGCACCGAGTGCCCGGATGGCGTCGGCCTGTCGCTTCAGTTGCTCGATGGCGTCACTTCTCTTCATAAAATCAGTTTAGCGTAGCGGAGACTTTTGTTCCACGCCCTCTATTTATTTCCCGAAATCATGCACCGCTTCAGCCTTTGGTAACCAACTTGGGTAACCATAACGGCGAGTAAAGCGTAATGTGTATGAGCGAGTATCCATATGGCGTCAGTTTTTCCGCTTGCCGATCTCAAGACCTCCGCAAAGCCGGGTTCTTGGATCGACACGATCATCAAGGGTGATTGTGTCGCTGCCCTCGAAGCTTTGCCGACCAACTCCGTCGACGTCATTTTTGCCGATCCACCCTATAATCTTCAGCTCGGCGGCACGCTTCATCGTCCGGACCAGTCGCTTGTCGACGCCGTCGATGACGAGTGGGATCAGTTCGCTTCCTTCGAAGCCTATGACGCTTTCACCCGCGCCTGGCTGCTTGCCTGCCGCCGCGTGCTGAAGCCGACCGGCACGATCTGGATCATCGGCTCCTATCATAACATCTTCCGCGTCGGCGCCACGCTGCAGGATCTGAATTTCTGGATCCTCAACGATATCGTCTGGCGCAAGACCAATCCGATGCCGAATTTCAAGGGCCGCCGTTTCCAGAACGCCCATGAGACGATGATCTGGGCAAGCCCCGATGCCAAGGCGAAGGGCTATACCTTCAACTACGATGCCATGAAGGCCGCCAACGACGACGTGCAGATGCGCTCGGATTGGCTGTTTCCGATCTGCAGTGGTGGCGAGCGCCTGAAGGGCGACGACGGCAAGAAGGTCCATCCGACCCAGAAGCCGGAAGCCCTGCTTGCCCGCGTCATCATGGCATCATCGAAGCCCGGCGACGTCATCCTCGACCCGTTCTTCGGCTCCGGAACGACGGGTGCAGTCGCCAAGCGCCTCGGCCGCCACTTCGTCGGGATCGAGCGCGAGCAGGATTACATCGATGCAGCTTCGGCCCGTGTCGCCGCCGTCGAGCCGCTCGGCAAGGCCGAACTCACCGTGATGACCGGCAAGAAGCAGGAAGTTCGCGTCGCCTTCAACGTCCTGGTCGAGAGCGGGCTTATCAAGCCAGGCCAGGTGCTGACGGATGCCCGCCGCCGCTACAGTGCCATCGTTCGCGCCGACGGCACGGTAGCCTCCGGTGGCGAAGCGGGTTCAATTCATCGTCTCGGCGCGAAGGTGCAGGGACTTGATGCATGCAATGGATGGACGTTCTGGCATTTCGAAGACGGGCAATCCCTGCGCCCGATCGACGATTTGCGCTCGATCGTCCGCAGTGATCTGGCAAAGGCGGATTGAGCAGCGGCTTGGCCTGATCGAGACTGCCTTCTTCCGTTTTTTGTACCTCCAGTCGCGGAAGAAGGCCCATGGCGCCCGGGGATCAACACCTCCGGGCGCCTTTCGTTTGTGATGCGGTCTAGCGCTTGAGAAGAGCCAGCCGCTCCTCATCCTCGTCCCGCTGTCGGCCGCCGATCGCAGCAGCCACACAGGCGCAGAAAGCGCCGACGAAAAGCGATAACGCGCCGGCAAGCGCGGCGACAGACGCCGCCTTGCGGGCGGTATCGGCTGCCTCCTTCGCGGCTGCCTTGGCATCGTCGATACGCTTCAGTGTCGCATCGACACGAGCCTTGGCATCAGCCTCGGAGAGACCGGTGCGGGATGCCACGACCTGATCCAGGTAAGTACGGTCGTCCGGGGCGATTTCGCCGCTCGTCGCCCCGCTGACCAGGATGCGCGACACCTCGGCGCTCACTTGCTCGTTGCTTTGATTGGCCGGCGGGGTGCGTGGGTCGGCCGGGCGAAGCAGCGCGTCGGTGAAGTAGGATGGCGAAAAACCGCTCGTCATCTCGTCCGTATTGGCAGCGGCGGCTGCCGCACCGGCTGTGCCGGCAGCGCCGACTGCCGACGCAGTCGCCTGCGCGCCCGCGCCGATGATCGAAGAGACCGCCGAACTCAGCAGGGATGCGACGACGAGCGTCGCCAAAGCCCAGGCAAGGAAACCGTGCGCCGTGTCGCGGAAGAAGATTTCATAGGTGTGGAGGCCCGCCCATTTGGTGCGAAGCCTGCCAGTCAGGTAGCCGCCAAGAGCGGCAGAAATCCATTGCACGAGGACCAGCCAGATGGCAGCGGATGTGCCGATCGTCGTCAGCGAACTGCTGTCATTCTCCCAGGGCGAAATCATCGTCAGTCCGAGGCCGGAGCCGATCAGCATGAGAACCAGGGTCATGACCGTCGCGGCAAGCGCTCCGGCGATGATTGGTCCCCAGCTGACGGCGGACGATGAGGATTCGAGCGGTATGTCGTTTGTCGTAGTCGTCTCGATTATCGTCATTGCCGCCTCTCAATGCCAGAACAGCAGGATCAGCAGAATGAGCGGAATCGGAACGCCCAGCAGCCAAAGCAAAATACCTCTACCCATCGTAACCTCCTTCCGGCGCGGCCGGTCTCATTGATTTTTCAACAGCCGGTCCGAAAGCCGGCTGTATTCAAACATCAAAGAGAGGTAATTGTTCCTAAGGAGAGCCGTTCGTTCAAAAAGCCTGGTAATCGGTTACCTCGACATGGGTGACGCGGCCCTCGTCGTCGAAGGTGATTGTTTCCTCGCCTTCGCGGATAAGCGGCTTGCCGCTTCTGCTGTGCGTCGCCCGCACCGACCAAACGGCGCGCCCGGCGTTCGGGCTCACCTTTTCGATCAGCGTATCGACCGCCGTCTGGTCCGGATAATCGTCGAAATACCTCCTGAAGGCAGTCATGATGGCGTGCCGGCCGGCAAGACTTCCGACGCAGTTCGACACATAGGTCGCGTCCTGGGCGAAACAGTTCTCGATCGTTTCGAAATCGAGTGCATTGATCGCGCCGTGAAACAGCTTGATCGCGTCGACTGGATCGAATGCCATCGTCAAACGCTTACGCCATAAGAGGCAAGATCGTTGCGCAGTTTTGCAGCGCCGGTGAAGAGCACAGCCTGCCAGCCCGCCGCCTTGGCGCCTTCGACATTGGGAAGCGAGTCGTCGATGAAGATCGTCGCCGCCGGCTCCAGCCCGAAGCTCTTGGCATGCGTTTCGTAGATCGCCACATCGGGCTTGATCAGCCGGACATCGCCCGAAACGGTGACACCGCGCGGCTTCGTCAGGAAGGGGAAGCGCTCTTGCGCCTCGCGGAAGGTGTCGGATGCGAAGTTCGTCAGCATCGTCACATCGCGGCCCTTTGCAATCAGCCCCTCCATGATCGCCACGCTGTCCTCGTAGGCATGAGGCACCATCTCGTGCCAGTACTTGCGGAATGCGCGGATGTGCTCTTCCCGCGTCGGGTGGGTTTCGATCAGCAGCGCCTCGGCATCCGCCCAGGTGCGTCCGCGGTCCTGCTCGACGTTCCAGTCGTGGGTGCAGACGTTATCGAAGAACCACTTGCGCTCGGTCTCGTCGGGAATAAGGCGGCTGAAGGGAATGTTCGGATCGTAATGGATGAGAACTTTGCCGATATCGAAAACAATGTGATTGATGGATGCAGTCATGTGTCATCTCTTCAGAGTTGTAAACGCGAGAGGAATAGCGGTTGCGATCGCTTTTTTCATGATGGTCGGCAGCGCCTGAGCTTCAAGATTTGTAACCGGCTCCCACCATCCGTCATCCATCTGAACTCGGGATGGGATCGCCGTTCGATAAATCGAGAGCCTCAGTTCGAAATGTGTAAAGACATGGCTGACGGTGCCGCATGCCTCCCATTGTGCGGGGAAGGGGGCTGCGTCCGTGGAAGTCTCGCCGTCGGCCCTCGATGTCCATGCCGTCGTCGGCACCTCCATCATGCCGCCGAGGAGACCGCTTGCGACTCGCCGCCGCAGGAGGATATCGCCTTCCGCCGTGACCGCGATGAAGGCGGCGCCGCGCCGCATTGGCTTTTCCTTCTTGGCCGCCTTCACCGGAAACTGCTCCGGGTCATGCAGCCGAAGCGCCTCGCACGATCCCCTGAACGGACAGAGCGAGCAAGCTGGCCGCTTCGGCGTGCAGATCGTTGCGCCGAGGTCCATCATCGCCTGGGCGAAATCGCCCGGGCGGTCGGCGGGCGTCAGCAGCGCCACCTTCTGCTTCATCAGCGGCTTGCCGGCCGGAAGCGGTGTGGCGATCGCGTAGAGCCTGGAAATCACTCGCTCGACATTACCGTCCATGACGGCGGCGCGCCGGTTGAAAGCGATCGCCGCGACGGCCGCCGCCGTATAGTCGCCGATGCCCGGCAGCGACTTGAGACCGTCCTCCGTATCCGGAAAAACGCCTTTATGCTGCGCGGCGACGGCTTCGGCGCATTTCTTCAGATTGCGGGCGCGCGCGTAATAGCCGAGCCCAGCCCAGGCCGCCATGACGTCCTCGCTCGGTGCCGCCGCGAGATCGAGAACAGTCGGCCAGCGCACAAGGAAATTCGCAAAGTAGGGCTTCACGGCCTGCACGGTCGTCTGCTGCAGCATGACTTCCGACAACCAGACGCGATAGGGATCGGCCCTCACGCCGCGCGCCGCCATCGGCGGTGAAACGCGCCAGGGCAGATCGCGGTGATGCCGGTCGTACCAGTCAAGCAGGGGTTGCGCGGTGGGCGCGTCGAGTGTCGTTGAGGTCATCATTTGCCGCGGGACGGGGAAGTGCCCTATACTTGGCGGAGTAACCGCGGCCGATCAAGGCGGCGGCGCCGAATGGCGACGGCATCCGAAGGTTTCGATGAGTTATCCACGCAAAGGTGAACAGCAGATCTCCGAACTGACGAACGGACTGATCGATCCGGTGCTTGCGCGGCGGGCGGGGATCAATACGGCGCTGCTCGGCTCCTGGGACGAAATCGCCGGTGAGGATTTCGCCGATTGCACTCGGCCGGAAAAGATCGCATGGGCCCGCGGTAGCGAAGACGGCACCTATAGGCCCGGCGTCCTCACGATCGCCTGCGAAGGTGCCCGCGCCCTTTTCCTCACGCATGCGCAGGGCGAGCTGATTCAGCGCATCAACAGCTTCTTCGGCTTCGCCGCAGTTCACCAGATCCGCATCGTGCAGAAACCCGTGTCGCCGGCCCCCAAGCGGTCCCGCACGCCGCCGCCTCTGAAGGGCGAAGCAGCCCGCAGGCTCGACGGCATGATGGAGGGCATCACGGACGACAAGCTGCGCGAGGCGGTCAAGCGGTTGGGCACTGCGGTTCTGGGCAGGAAGGGCAGGTAGAATCAAAAGAGCCGCCTTCGAAAAGGCAGCTCTTGATGATCGGGAACGACGTCCCGGCGGCCTCAGGTATTGAAGAACAGACTGTGGTCCATGCCGGACAGAATGGCGCCCGTGTTGAGAACAGGATTGTCGTTGTAGTGCGCCAGAATCGCGTTCTGATCGTTCGCCATCAGGGCGAATTCAGCAACGATTTCAAGATAGTTGTCCTGCAAGACGGTGGATGTCGGGTCGAGGTTGGTCACGAATACGAGACCGGTGGGCGGCGCGTCGGTCAGTATGATCCGCAGGTCGGGACGATATTTCTTCAGGATCGGGACGATCTTCCATACGTCTCCGGTCCACCAGCCAGGAAACGCCGTTTGGGCGCTCAACTGGTTGGCGGTTTGCAGATCGCGGTTGACCATGGCTTCGCCGAGAGGCAGGCAGTCGTGCATGCAGATCAGCGTATTCCGGGAGCTGATGCGTTCCGTATTGTAGAAGTCGCGGAGGAGATATTCGAAAAGATGCATGCCGTCGAGGAAGCACAGATCCGGACGGCCCCCGAATTCGCCGACGACATCGATATCGCTGAAGAAGCGATCGCTGGTCATATGAAACAGGCTTATCCGCTTCTTGCGGGCCGCTACGTTGGCCGTGATGATGAACTCGGGATCGACTGCAAAAGCGGTTTCGGCCGCTACATGGCTGAACGTAATGCCTCTCTGGACGCCGATCTCCAGGTACCGCTTCACGCTCCGCTTTTCGGAGAGACGCGATAATAGCTCATTATAGGTCGTGCCCGCATGACGGGATGGAAGATCCATAATCTTTGGCCTGCCTGTTTGTGTTGGTATTCGCAGATCGCGGCGATGCTCAGTCACAGAAAGCGCGCGCATCCCGATTAATGAAATTCCGCTTGTGCGAACCTTAAGGCGTCCCGGACCGCCTGGATTTGGCGGATCACTTGCTTTTGGACCCATCAAGGTCACAATTCTTTGAAGAAAGTTGGCGAAGCGTGCCTTGTTCGCGGCGGCATGCCGTTATATCGCACATGCAGCCGCTCTTTTGATTAGGGGAACCCATGCAGATCTCTGAAATGCAACTGACGAAACGCCAGCTTCTTTGCGCAATGGCCGCCGCGACTGCGACCTTGGCAGCCTCCGGAGCTGCCGATGCAGCGCCCGAGATTCCGCAGCCCGATGGCGACGTCGACATGGCGGCAGTGCTCAAGCCCGGTCCCCTGCCGGAAATGGCGCTCGGCAAGGAAGATGCTCCGGTGACCATCGTCGAATACATGTCGATGACCTGCCCGCACTGCGCGCATTTCCACAACACGACCTTTGACGAGATCAAGAAGAAATACGTCGATACCGGCAAGGCGCGCTTCATCATCCGCGAGTTCCCGTTCGATCCGGCCGCTGCCGCCGCCTTCATGCTCGCTCGCTGCAATGCCTCAAACGCGGAAGAATTGAGCACGCCGGAGCAGTATTTCCCGATGGTGGCCATGCTGTTCAAGCAGCAGGAAACGTGGGCGGCAGCCGAAGATCGCCGTGCGGCACTTCTCCAGATGTCCAAACTCGCTGGATTTACTGAGGATAGCTTTACGAAGTGCTTGACGAACCAGAAGCTTCTGGATGAAGTGAATGCGACCCGGGAAAGGGGCGCCAAGGACTTTGGCGTCAACGCCACGCCGACTTTCCTCATTAACGGGAAGCGCTATTCTGGAGACATGCCGGTTGACACCATGTCGGCCCTCATCGATAGCCTGCTCTGATCCGAACCGTTTGAAGACAACGGGCGACGGCAATAGCCGTGCGCCCGTTTTTTATTTTGCGCTATCCCTTCTCCCCCCGGGGGAGAAGGTGCCCGAAGGGCGGATGAGGGGGGCGAGGCGCGGGCGCGCCGGCCACCTCCATCTCCGCATCGTTTCTGATCGCTTGCGCCCGGTACCCCTTCATCCGGCTCTTCGAGCCGCCTTCTCCCCGAGGGGAGAAGGGGAGATCGCGGCATGAAGTTCAACAAGCTCCGCCTTGTCGGCTTCAAGTCCTTCGTCGAGCCGGCGGAATTCATCATCGAGCGCGGCCTGACCGGCGTCGTCGGGCCGAATGGCTGCGGCAAGTCCAACCTGGTCGAGGCGCTGCGCTGGGTAATGGGCGAAAATTCCTACAAGAACATGCGCGCCTCCGGCATGGACGACGTGATCTTTTCCGGTTCGGGAAACCGTCCGGCGCGCAATACGGCCGAAGTCGCCCTCTATCTTGACAATGGCGAGCGTAGGGCGCCTGCCGCCTTCAACGACAGCGACGAAATCCAGGTCACCCGCCGCATCGAGCGCGAGCAGGGCTCGATCTATCGCATCAACGGCAAGGAAAGCCGCGCCAAGGACGTGCAGCTTCTTTTCGCCGATGCCTCGACCGGCGCACGTTCGCCCTCGATGGTCGGGCAGGGGCGCATCGGCGAGCTGATTGCGGCAAAGCCCCAGGCCCGCCGCCAGCTGCTGGAAGAGGCGGCCGGCATTTCCGGCCTGCATTCCCGCCGTCATGAGGCCGAACTGCGGCTGCGCGCCGCCGAAGGCAACCTCGAGCGGCTGGATGACGTGACATCGCAGCTCGAAAGCCAGATCGAGAGCCTGAAGCGGCAAGCGCGCCAGGCAAGCCGTTTCAAGACGCTGTCTGCTGAAATCCGCGCCCGCGAGGCAACGCTCCTGCATATCCGCTGGGTGCAGGCGAAGGAGGCGGAGGCCGAGGCCGACAGCGCGCTTAACCAGGCAACGGTCGTCGTTGCCGAAAAAGCCCAAGTTCAGATGGAGGCCGCAAAGGCCCAGGCGGTCGCCAGCCTGAAGCTGCCGGAACTGCGCGAAAGCGAGGCACGCGCTGCGGCGGCCCTCCAGCGCCTGCAGATCGCCAAGACCCAGCTCGAGGACGATGCAAACCGCATTCTCAGGCGCCGCGACGAGCTCACCCGCAGACTGACGCAGCTTGCCGAGGACATTCGCCGCGAGGAGCGGTTGGTGTCCGACAATGCCGCAATCCTTGCGCGGCTCGATGCCGAAGAGGCCGACATCGTCGAGATCTTGGCAGATTCCGGCCGCCATGCCGATGAACTGCGAGAAGCCTTCGAAGACGCGGCCGCCAGGCTCGCCGACAGCGAACGCGTCTTCGCGGCGCTGACGGCCGAACGCGCCGAGGCTGCGGCCGGGCGCAATCAGCTTGAGCGCGCGATCCGCGATCTGGCCGACCGCAAGATGCGCCTCGAGCGGCAGATGGATGAAGCGAACCGCGAGCTCTCCGGTGTCGCCGGTAAGATCGCCGCGCTGCCCGATCCTGACGAAAAGCGGGCGATGGTCGAGGCGGGCGAGGTAGCCGTTGCCGAGGCCGAAGCGACGATCCAGGCGGTTGAACGGACGCTTGCCGCTGCCCGCGAAGCCGAAGCGCTTGCCCGCGCGCCGGTCGATCAGGCCCGCTCGAAGCTCAATGCGCTTGAAACTGAAGCCCGCACGATTTCGAGCATGCTTGCGGCCGGTGCTGCGGCTGGAGAATTCCCGCCGGTTGCCGATGAGCTTAACGTTGATCGCGGCTTCGAAACGGCTTTGGGTGCGGCCCTCGGCGACGATCTGGAATCACCGCTCGATCCGAAGGCGCCAGCCCATTGGTCGCAGAATGGCGACGGCGCGTCCGACGCTGCGCTGCCGCCCGGTGCCGTGCCGCTGGCGAACCATGTCGCCGCCCCGGCGGCCCTGACGCGCAGCTTGAAGCAGATCGGCCTCGTTGCCAATGCCGACGCCGCGCGGCGTCTGATGAAGGACCTGCAGCCCGGACAGCGGCTGGTAACGAAGGAAGGCGCGGTCTATCGCTGGGATGGTCATGTGACCGGTGCCGACGCCCCAAGCGCCGCCGCTCTGCGCCTGGCCCAAAGGAATCGGCTCGGCGAGCTCGAGAACGAAGTCTCGCTTGCCCGCGATGGTCTCGCCGAAGCGGCGGAGCGGCTTCAGTCGGCGGCTGAGGCCATTCGCAGCGAGGAACGCAAGCTCATCGAGGCGCGTGACATGAGCCGCATTGCGGCCCGGCACCTCGCCGAAGGTCGTGACGCGCTGGCCGCCGCCGAACGCGCCTCCGGCGATCTCATTCGCCGTCGAGACGTGATTGCCGAGGCCGTCAGCCAGCTCCAGTCACAGCTGGAAGACCTTGCCATTCAGGAAGAGAATGCGCGCATCGAGCTCGAAGACGCGCCTGACCTGACGGCGCTCGATGAGCGGCTGCGCATCCAGCAGGCTGCGGTCGCAACCGAGCGCGGCCTTACGGCCGAAGCCCGCGCCCGCCACGACAGCCTCAACCGCGAGAACGAGGCCCGCCAGCGCCGGATCGTGGCGATCGGCCAGGAGCGCGAGACTTGGCGCCATCGCGCCGCCAGCGCCGAGGATCACATCGCGACCCTGCGCGAGCGCGAAGAGGAAGCTCGCGAAGAAGCCGCCGAACTCGAATTGGCTCCGGATGAATTCGACGACAAGCGCCGTGCGCTGCTGAGCGAGCTGCAGAAGGCCGAGGCCGCACGGCGCGAGGCCTCCGATCTCCTGGCTGCCGCCGAGCTCGTGCAGCGCGACGCGGATCACAAGGCTGCCGTCGCCCTTTCCGAACTTGCCGAAAGCCGCGAGCGGCGTGGCCGGGCCGAAGAGCGCCTCGTCTCCGCCCGGGAAAAGCGGCAGGAGAGCGAGGGCCGTATTCGCGAGGCGCTGAATGTTCCGCCGCATGAGGCATTCCGCCTGACGGGCCTGCAGCCCACGCAGTCAATTCCCGATCCGCGTGAGGTCGAGCGCGAGCTGGAACGCCTGAAGATGGAGCGCGAGCGCCTTGGCGCAGTCAACCTGCGCGCAGAGGAAGAGCAGAAGGAACTCACCGAAAAGCTTCAGGCCTTGATCAAGGAGCGCGACGATGTCATCGATGCCATCCGCAAGCTCCGCGGCGCGATCCAGAGCCTCAATCGCGAGGGCCGCGAGCGTCTGATCGCTGCCTTCGACGTCGTCAACGCCCAGTTCCAGCGCCTCTTTACTCACCTTTTCGGTGGCGGGACGGCAGAACTGCAGCTGATCGAATCGGATGATCCTCTGGAAGCCGGGCTGGAAATCCTCGCACGCCCGCCGGGCAAGAAGCCGCAGACCATGACGCTTCTCTCGGGGGGCGAGCAGGCACTGACGGCCATGGCCCTGATCTTCGCAGTCTTCCTCACCAATCCTGCGCCGATCTGCGTGCTCGACGAGGTCGACGCTCCCCTCGACGACCACAATGTCGAGCGCTACTGCAATCTGATGGATGAGATGGCCGCGTCGACGGAGACCCGATTCGTGATCATTACTCATAATCCGATCACCATGGCTCGCATGGATCGACTTTTTGGTGTAACAATGGCTGAGCAAGGCGTATCGCAGCTTGTTTCTGTGGATTTGCAGACCGCCGAACGCCTTCGGGAAACCGGCTGAAAAATAAGGTTTTTTAGAAAACCCCAAAAAAGGTCGCTGTTGCTGCCGCGTACTAACCCACTTGGGTGATGCGCTTTTTATGAAATTGAATTAGAAGTTGTTTTACAAAGGCGGACCTGAACAGTCCATCGCATGTTGGATCTACCGGGTAGCATACCGGATTAGGGTGATCTGGATTTACCTGGTTTTCGAGACCCCCCGTCCGGGTTCCTGGCTGGACGGAAAAAAGGCTTTGCGGGACCGTTGTTGCCGGTCCCGCAAAGCCCTTTTCTTTTTCTCCACCAATTTCCGCGAAAATGGCCGCATTTTTGTGCGATGCAACATTTCGCCGTATTTGTCGATTTTCATTTCAGGACCAAGGGAATAAGCTAGGCCTGATTTTACGATCGGGGGAAAGATGACCAAGCTCGTCTATACGTTCGGCGAAGGGCAGGCGGAAGGCCGCGCCCGAAACCATGACGTCTTGGGCGGCAAGGGCGCCAACCTCGCCGAGATGTGCAGCCTTGGCCTGCCGGTGCCGCCGGGCTTCACCATCATCGCGGACGCCTGTAGTGATTACTACGCGGCCGGCAAACGCATCGATACCGTCCTGAAAGAGGAAATTCGACGCGGATTGGAAACGATCGAGGCGTCGACCGGCCGGCGCTTTGGCGCAAAGGACCGGCCGTTGCTTCTGTCCGTCCGCTCGGGTGCCCGCACGTCCATGCCGGGCATGATGGACACGGTTCTCAATCTCGGTCTCAACGACGAAACCGTGCAGGCGCTCGGACATGATGCGGGGGACGCCCGGTTCGCCTGGGACAGTTATCGCCGCTTCATCCAGATGTATGCGGATGTGGTCATGGGCCTCGACCACGAAATCTTCGAGGAAATCCTCGAAGACCAGAAGGCGCGCCTCGGCCATGAGTTTGATACCGAGCTCACTGCCACCGACTGGCAGCATGTGGTTTTGCTCTATAAGGAGCTGATCGAAGAGGAACTCGGCGAGGAGTTCCCGCAAGACCCGGAAGAGCAGCTTTGGGGGGCCGTCGGCGCAGTCTTTTCGAGCTGGATGAGCCCGCGCGCAGTCACCTATCGCCAGTTACACAACATCCCAGGCACCTGGGGCACGGCCGTCAACATCCAGGCCATGGTGTTCGGCAATCTCGGCAATTCGTCGGCAACGGGGGTTGCCTTCACACGCAATCCCTCGACGGGCGAGAAGTCGCTCTACGGCGAATTTCTGGTCAACGCGCAAGGCGAAGACGTGGTCGCCGGCATCCGCACGCCGCAGAGCATCACGGAGGAAGGCCGCATCAATTCCGGCTCCGACCGCCCATCGCTGGAAAAGCTGATGCCGGAAGCGTTTGCCGAGCTCACCCGCATCTGCGCCGAGCTCGAGGCGCATTTCCGCGATATGCAGGACATCGAGTTCACGATCGAGCGCGGCAAGCTCTGGATGCTGCAGACTCGTTCCGGCAAGCGTTCGACGAAGGCAGCGATGAAGATCGCCGTCGACATGGTGGACGAGAAGCTGATCACCGAAGAGCAGGCGGTGCTGCGCATCGAGCCGTCGACGCTCGACCAGCTTCTGCATCCGACGATCGATCCCCGCGTCCAGGGCCAGGTGATCGGATCCGGATTGCCGGCCTCGCCGGGCGCTGCCACGGGCGAAATCGTCTTCACCGCCGAGGAGGCCGTGGAGGCGCAGGAGGAAGGCCGCAAGGTCATTCTGCTGCGCGTCGAAACGAGCCCGGAAGATATCCACGGCATGCATGCTGCCGAAGGCATCCTGACCACGCGCGGCGGCATGACGAGCCATGCGGCTGTCGTTGCTCGCGGCATGGGCATCCCCTGCGTGGTCGGCGCGGGAACCATGCGGATCGATCTCCGCAACGAACGCCTCATCGGCATGGGCGTGACCCTGAAAAAAGGCGACGTCATAACCATCGACGGTTCCTCCGGGCACGTGCTGAAGGGCGAGGTACCGATGATCCAGCCAGAGCTTTCCGGCGATTTCGGCCGCATCATGGGCTGGGCCGACAGGGTTCGTCGCATGAGGGTGCGCACCAATGCCGACACGCCCGCCGATGCGCGCGCCGCGCGCGCCTTCGGGGCCGAAGGGATCGGTCTTTGCCGCACCGAGCATATGTTTTTCGAAGGCGAGCGCATCCACGCGATGCGAGAGATGATCCTTGCCGAAGACGAGACGGGCAGACGGGCGGCGCTCGACAAGCTGTTGCCGATGCAGCGGCTGGATTTCACCGGCCTCTTCACCGTCATGCACGGCCTGCCGGTGACCATCCGCCTGCTCGACCCGCCGCTCCACGAGTTCCTGCCGAAGACGGACGAGGAGATTGCCGATGTAGCGGCCGCCATGGCCATGGAGGCCACCGCGCTTCGCCAACGCGTCGATGCGCTGCACGAGTTCAATCCGATGCTCGGCCACCGCGGCTGCCGCCTTGCCATCTCCTATCCTGAAATCGTCGAGATGCAGGCGCGCGCCATCTTCGAGGCCGCCGTCGCCGCTGCGCAGGAAACCGGTGCAGCCGTGGTGCCGGAAATCATGGTGCCGCTCGTCGGTCTGCGTTCCGAACTGGATTACGTCAAGGAACGGATCGATACGACTGCCAAGGCCGTCATGGCCGAAGGCGGCCTGAAGATCGACTATCTCGTCGGCACAATGATCGAGCTTCCGCGCGCCGCTCTCCGCGCCCACAAGATCGCCGAGGCTGCCGAATTCTTCTCCTTTGGCACCAACGACCTGACGCAGACGACCTTCGGCATTTCCCGCGACGACGCTTCCGCCTTCATTCCGACGTACCAGCGCAAGGGAATCATCGAGCACGATCCCTTCATCTCACTGGACTTCGAGGGAGTCGGCGAGCTGATCAGCCTCGCCGCCGAACGCGGCAGGCGCACGCGCAACGACATGAAACTCGGTATTTGCGGCGAGCATGGCGGTGACCCGGTCTCGATCCATTTTTGCGAAGAGATCGGCCTCGATTACGTCTCCTGTTCGCCATTCCGCGTGCCGATTGCCCGGCTGGCGGCAGCGCAGGCAGCCATCAATGGTAATCAGCGGTCGTAACGCGAACCGGAGATGAGCCGGTCGAAGTTGTCGTCCGCCTGCAAGCGAAAGGCCCGTGCGTCGGCGCGCCGGTCAAGCTCGATGCGCTGCAGGCAGGTGGCAAAGGCATCGGTGCCGCGCCGGAAGCCATAGCTGAGGCATGTCCGGTCATCGATGGCTCGCTGCTCTGCCGGCGTCACACTCTGGCAAGCCGAAAGGCCGATTGCGACCGCAGCGAGAGCGAAGGAAAGGGCGGAAAGACGCATGGTGCACATTCTCCGATGCATGAACCGGTCGCCCGACAAAAGGCGATTTGCCGGCTCGCGTCAACAAGCACCGGAAAAACGCTGAACTCGTCAGATGCGCTCCAGAACCTCGATGAAGGCATCCGCAAAGCGCACGAGATGGGCCGTCTCCTGATCCGGCGCCTGGATCCCGATTTCCGAGCTGTTGCCATCGAGAACGGCAAGCAGGACCCGCATTCCCCCATTGACCGACGGCACACGCAAAACGCCGATGCGCTTGCAGTCCTCGATCAGGCCGGCCGCCGGAAGATCGAAGAGGAATTCGCCCCTGGCATTGCTTGCCGCCGTGCGCACGGCGTCGCAGAAACCTGCTTCGCCGCCGTCATAACCTTCCAGCGAAAGCTCGAGCTGGAGAAGCTCCATCGGCAGGAAGGATGCGGATTGATCGCTTGTGCCTCGCGGGGAAGTCTGCGGCTTTGTGGTCGTCTCTGATGAAAGCATGCCCTCTCTGCTCCTTACAGTTGTGCCAAAACCCAGATCACCCTTTCGACATATCAGATCTTGCTTATGAAAGCCATCTCACCCTTTTGGGTGGATTGCTTGCTCCGTGTGGCGAGACAACAGTTTCAATTTGGACGAATCTTGCCATAAACAAAGGTGCGCTCCTCTCGGGGCTCCCCAGGCGAATGCGCGCTGCGCGTAACCGGTAAGTTTGATGGCCATCCGTTTTGACCGCCCCGTTTCCAATTCGGCCCGCTTTTCGCGGCGCGTCGGGGCGTTTGCGCTGGTGCTGTGGGTGGCGACGCTCATCGCCCATCGCTTCGGCGGGCTGGCAACGCCCTATTTCGTGCTGCTTGTTCTTTTTTCCTTCGGTTGTGCACTGCTTGCCGCCTTGCTGGCGGCTGAGGGTCTCAGAAGCCTCTGGATGACCGGAGCCGAAGGCGGGCTGGATGCGCTGAAAGCGCTGATCTTCGCCGTCTTTCCGCTGGCATTCGGCGGATTTGCCGCCGAGCGCTACTTGACGCTGCCGGCCATCTACGACGTATCGACCGATGTCTCTTCGGCACCCGATTGGCTCTCGCCGCCGCACGCCGATCAGATCTGGATGAAGCGCAACCCGGATGTGTCGTCGCAGGAACGCGAAGAACAGCTTCTTGCCTATCCCGAACTCACCGGCAGGCGCTACGAAGGCGCGATCGACCGCGTTCTGGAAGCGGTCAAGAAGGTGGCAAAGCAAAACCGCATTACCATTACCAAGACTGAAGGCGAAGGCGAGCCGGTCCGTGACCTGGAGGATGTGCCGGCGAAGCCCGCGCCGGGCGGCGATGCCGTTGCCGAAGCGCCCGATCAGGTTCCCGTTCCCATGCCCCGGCCTTTCGAGGATGATGTCGCAAAGCTGATCCGCGGTGCAAACGGCGTGACGCTGCAGGGCGAGACACGCACGCTCATCCTCGGCCTGCGCTTCGATGTCTTGATCCGCCTGCGCGAAGAAGCCGAAACCACCTTCGTCGACATCCGCGTCGCCTCCCGCTACGGCCAGAGCGATCTCGGCCTCAGCGCCGAAATCGCCGGCGAATATCTCGCAGCCCTCGATATGGAGTTGCTGGGGATCGCGGGGTAGGGCGGGCGCGAAGCGCCGCCTTTGCTTTAGCTTGGCCGATAGGCGCCGAGAAGCCGGGGCGGCCCGTCGGTCGTGATCTCGCCGCGCTCCAGCAGATCCTCGATATGCGCGAAGACCGAAAGCGCCGCCGCGCCATGGAGCCTGGGGTCGGTGTCGCGGTAGATCACCTTCACCATGTCGGGGATCAGCCGGTCGCCCGCCTTTATCCGTTGAAGCACGGTACGTTCGCGCATGCGGCGATGGGTTTTCAGCGCGCGCATGAAGGTAACGGGACGCCGCACCGGCCCGCCATGGCCCGGCAGAAGCAGGTGGTCGCGGCGCTCGATCAGCTTGTCGAGCGAGGCCATGTAATCGGCCATCGAACCGTCCGGCGGGGCAACGACGGAGGTCGCCCAGGCCATGACATGGTCGCCGGAAAAGAGAGTGCCGGTTCCTTCGAGTGCGAAGGCGGTGTGGTTTGCGGCGTGGCCCGGCGTCAGGACGGCGGTCAGCGCCCAGCCGTCACCCTCAATGGTCTCGCCGTCGCTGACCGCGATATCCGGCACAAAGCCGGTGTCGGAGCTTTCGGCAAACGGGTTGACCTCGCCGTCATGGAGCGGCCGCGCCGCCCGGTGCGGCCCTTCGCCGACGGTGAGCGCGCCGGTCTCCCGCTTGAGTTTCGCGGCAAGCGGCGAGTGGTCGCGATGCGTATGGGTGATGAAGATATGCGTGACCCTGCGGCCCGCCAGCGCCTCAATCAGCGCCTGGAAATGCTCCTCGTTCTCCGGTCCCGGATCGATGACCGCGACGGAGGACGTGCCGACGATGTAGGTATTCGTTCCGTGGAAGGTGAAGGGGCTCGGATTGTTGGCGGTGATGCGCTGCACCCCCGGCTCAACCTCCACCGCGCGGCCATAGTGAGGCTCGAAGGCCAGATCGAATTTCGGGCTCGCCATAGCTTACTTGTATTCTATCTCGATGAACGACATCGGCTCGCTTCCGGCATTGACGACATTGTGCTCCGTGCCCGCCTCGCGCCGGTAGGCCGCTCCCTTGGCGACGTCGACGCGGCGGCTGCCCTCCGCATCCTCGATCAGGAATTTGCAATCCGTCATCGGCACTACGACATAGCCCAGCCCGTGCGTATGCACGCCGGTATCCGCACCCGGCTCGAAATCCCAGCGCGTGATGCGCACCACGGCATCGTCGAGAAGAAGCGTGGCAAGGGCAGGCGGGCGGGCGCGGTACTGGCTC
>NZ_JBNDHS010000047.1:0-49826 GCF_056755095.1 Rhizobium sp. SVR5-9E
CTCCGGGCCGGGCGGCGCGGTCGCCGCTCGCATGGCCGTCGAGGATTTCGGCGGCAAGGTCGCCGGTGCACCGATCGACGTCATCACAGCGGACCATCAGAACAAGCCGGACCTCGGATCCACCATCGTGCGCAAATGGTATGACGAAGACGGAGTCGACCTCGTCCTCGATGTTCCGAATTCGTCGGTTGCCCTCGCAGTTCAAGCGATTGCCAAGGAACGAAAAAAGCTAGTGATCTACGCTGCCGCCGGCACAGCCGACCTCACCGGCAAAGGCTGTATACCGACCAGCTTCCAATGGGTCTGGGACACCTATTCGGTCGCTGCTTCGACCGGACGGGCCCTGCTCGACGAGGGTTCGAAGAAATGGTTCATCATCGCCGCTGACTACGCCTTCGGACAGACGATGGCGGCCGACATCACCAAGGTGGTCACGGCTGGCGGCGGTACCGTTGTCGGGGTCACCAAGCACCCCATCAACACGCCCGACCTCTCGTCCTTCATCCTGCAGGCCCAAGGAGCAAGCCCTGATGTCGTTGCCCTTGCCAACGGTGGCTCTGATACGGTCAACGCGGTCAAGCAATTTGCGGAGTTCGGCGCCGGGGCAAGCGGGACCAAGCTGGCCGGCCTTGCGGTGTTCATCACCGATATCCACGGGATCGGCCTTGAAAGCGCTCAGGGTTTGGAGCTGACGACAGGGTTCTACTGGGACCGCACGGAAAAGACCCGGGAATGGTCGAAGCGCTTCTTTGAAAAGCATGGCGCAATGCCCACAATGGCCCAGGCCGGCGTCTATTCTGCGGTGACGCATTATCTGCAGGCCGTCGACGCGCTAAAAGACGACAATCCCGAAAAAGTCGCACAGAAAATGCGTGAAACGCGAGTGCACGATATTTTTGCAGATGATGGATATATCCGGGCGGATGGCCGCCTAGTCCACGACATGTACCTGGTCCAGGTCAAGAAGCCGAGCGAAGTACGCTATCCTTGGGATTACTACAATATTATCAGAACCATTCCCGGTGATCAGGCGGTTCGCCCCCTCGCCGAAAGCACTTGCCCACTCGTGACCCAATGAACCGACCGCTTCCGTGCTCGCTTAATCGCGGCACGGAGGATGGCGCGACGCCGAGGGATTGCTGCAGAATTATCACATGTTAATGTAACCGATAAGAAACATTGGAGGAGAGCATAAGTCGGGAGGATGGCATGGTCTCGTTGAACGAACTTTCAAAAAGAGAAGGTGTTGATCTTGTCGACATGGCCGGTATCAGCGCCTCGTGGCCAATGCCCGTGGCGATCTGGAACGCGCCTCGGGGGTTTGACACCAGCGCCCGACCGGACCACCAACCATGCTGCGTCATTGCACTCAGACTGTCGGGCTCGCTGGTTCATAGAGTGGGTTCGGCCAGAGAAAGGCGCGAGCGCTTGCGGCCGCGCGGGTTTTCGGTGCATCCAGCTCGACGCGACCTGCGATTTGTTGCTCCCTCCGCCATCCGGTTTGCCCACATCTATGTCAGCGAAGCATTTCTTCGGGACGTTGCGGGGCTGGCCGCCTATCCCGCGCCCGATGAAGGCGATCTCGGGGAAAACGACCGCGTCATGTATGAGGATTCCGAGATGATGTTCAATCTCGAGTCCTATGTCCGCCGCGCCTTCGAAGCGACCGACCGACCAACGAAATTCGAGATGGAAAGCCGGGCGAACCTCATCGCTTTGCGCCTGCTTCAACATAGCCTTGGGTTGCGGCATGATGACCCCACGTCGGCCAAAGGGGAACTTGCTCCCTGGCAGGTGCGCCGCGTCTGCGCCTTTCTCGAGGAAAATTTCGATCGCGTCGTTCGGCTCGAGGAGCTCGCCGATCTGCTCGGCGTCAGCAAGGAGCACCTCTGTCGCGGCTTCCATCGTGCCACCGGCAAGCCTCCCGTCCAATGGCAGCTGTCAAAGCGTATGGAAGTGGCATGCCGACTTCTGTCGACGACGCAGGCCTCGTTGACCAGCATTGCACAGGAAGTTGGCTATGCGGGACAAAGCTCCTTCGGAAATGCGTTTCGCGAAATCATCGGGATGACGCCGTGCGAGTATCGGCGTGGGCATCTCACGATCAACAACTAAAGAAACAAGACCACCAACTGATCACGCGTCTTGCGGTTCGGCCCGTACGTTGAGCCGGCCGGGATGGTGGTTTGCCGTCGGTCGTCTCTCGATCCTGCACTCTGATGGTTCTTAAACGATGGAAATGAAGTGGCTTGAGGACTTCCTTGTCCTGGCGGAGACAAGAAATTTTTCGAAAGCCGCCATGTCGCGCTCCATTACCCAGTCTGCATTCAGCCGCAGGATCCGCTCGCTCGAGGTGTGGTTGGGAGTGCCGCTACTGGATCGAAGCACCTATCCGGTTTCTTTGACCGAGGAGGGACGTCAATTCCGGGAAACCGCGGAAGAGATGGTTCGCATGCTCACGCTCGCGCGATCCGAACTTCGAAGCCGCAACAATATTACAGGCGGCCAAAGCATCGCGGTCACTGGCCTGCATACGTTATGCCTCACGTTCCTTCCGACCTGGCTTGCCGACATCGAGGCCGCTTTCGGTCCGACGCGCAGCCGGGTCCTTCCTGATAATCTCGACACCTGCGTGCAAGCGCTCGCCGATGGCGGATACGACGTCCTGCTGACCTACCACAATCCGAGCGTGATGATGCCGCTCGATCCTTCCGAACATCTTCACCAAGTTGTCGGATATGACGCATTGTCGGCGGTTACTTCAGCACCTGATCGGCGGCGGTGGCGCAAGGACAGCGGCTCCTTTCCGCTCCTCCAATATTCAAGAGGGTCGTTTCTCGGCTTGATGGCCTCGGTAGCCCAGGACCAGGAGGGGGCGCCGGAAACCTTTCCCGCTCATCGAAACGGCAATTCCATGGCCGAGGGTTTGAAGTCCATGGCGGTTGCCGGCCACGGCCTTGCCTGGCTACCACGCAGCCTCGTCAGGCGCGAACTTGCGGGCGGTGAAATGGTCGTCGTTGGCTCCGAGATGCCGATGGAGATCCGTCTTTATCGCAGCCGCAATCGGTCACGCGCATTCCTGGAGAGGATCTGGCGTGCCGCCAGAACCTTTAGCCAGCCCGATTATGCGAGATCGGAATAGATGAGACCGGATATGAATTGGCTTTGTGTGGGCGCCACGCGCTAAGGAAGTGCCATTGCAGGAGGAATTTGCATGGCAGCTCAAGAGATGCGGCGCGAGCACGATCTATTAGGGGAGCGGGATGTTCCCCGGGAGGCCTATTTCGGTATCCACACATTGCGGGCGACGGAGAACTTCAAGGTCACGGACCAACCGATTTCGTCCTGTCCTGATCTGATCTGGGCACTTGCAGCAATCAAGGAAGCGGCTGCGCTGGCCAATCGCGAATCGGGACTGCTGGACGGCCACCGCACTCGGGCCATCGTCGCGGCCTGCGCCGAGATACGGGCCGGCAAGTTGCATGACCACTTTGTCGTCGACCTCATTCAGGGCGGCGCCGGAACGTCAACCAATATGAACGCGAATGAGGTAATCGCCAATCGCGCTCTGGAAATCATGGGGCATGACCGTGGTGAGTACCGCGTCCTGAATCCAAACGAGCACGTCAACATGAGCCAGAGCACCAATGACGTCTATCCGTCGGCCTTGAAGCTTGCCGCGTGGCGAGGGACCGCGCGTCTTGGCGATGCGCTCGACCTCTTGCAGATCGCATTTGCCGAGAAGTCGCGTGAATTTGCTAATATCGTGAAGATCGGGCGAACCCAATTGCAGGAGGCCGTGCCGATGACTCTCGGACAGGAGTTCGGAGCCTTCTCGCACACGCGCGGTGACGATCGGCTGCGTCTTCGGGAGGCATCGTCCCTCTTGTGCGAGTTGAATATGGGCGGGACGGCGATCGGTACCGGCATCAACGCTCCTTCTGGCTTTGCTTCTCTCATTCGCGCCCACATTGCCGAGATCACGGAGGTTCCGGTGAAGACCTCCGTCAATCTGATAGAGGCCACCCAGGACTGCGGAGCTTTCGTCCACTTGTCTGGTGTCCTGAAACGGATCGCCGTCAAGCTTTCGAAGATCTGCAACGATCTGCGGCTTCTTTCGAGCGGTCCGCGCGCCGGCTTCGGTGAAATTTCACTTCCGGCACGGCAGGCTGGTTCGTCGATCATGCCTGGCAAGGTCAATCCCGTCATTCCGGAACTCGTCAATCAGGTAGCCTTCGAGGTCATTGGCAACGACGTGACGATCAGCTTCGCCGCCGAGGCCGGGCAGCTCCAGCTCAACGCTTTCGAACCGATCATCGCCTACAGCCTGTTCAACAGCCTGCGGCATCAACGGGCCGCCTGCCTCTCGCTCGCCGACAACTGCGTACGGGATATACGCGCAAACCAGGAGGTTATGCGAGCCTCGCTGGAGCGCTCCATCGGCATTGCGACCGCCCTCAATCCACATATCGGCTATGCTGCCGCGACGGCGGTGGCGAGCGAAGCGCTCTTGACCGGACGGGGGGTATACGAGATCGTGCTCGAAAGGCGGCTGCTCCATCGAGAGACCCTTGATCGAATTCTAAACCCCGACCTGCAAGCCTGTGCAAATCTCGATCCCGCTGAGCAAGGAGCTTCGCCACTATCTCCTTGAGTGAAACAAGGCGCCCGCCATTTTGAGCGCACTGTCAGTTCTTCCTTCCGCGAACTGCTGGGTGAACCGCACCCTCCTCGCCGGCCGATCCTGATAGAGGCGACGTAGTTTCGATACGTCACGGGCTCAACTGGCTCTTCGACTTGATTTGTGAGGCGCTCCGCAAAAATGGCATCGGCATAACGAGCTGGCAATGAGCATTCAATTTCGCTGACGGACGACCCGCGACGGTCTTGTTCGGCTTGCCCGTATTCGCCTTGATCAGATAACCCCTTTTGCTCAAACGCAGCGGCGGGGGCCGGCGTAATGTCGGGAACGCCGCCAACGGGCCTACCCGCGCTGGCGGCTCGTTGAGTGAAATGTCAGCATCCGATTAATTCGCATATAACGCCATGTTTGTTCAACTAAAGTGCGAATAGGATCGGCTTAAACGTAAGTACCCGAGGTCCCATGTCTGAAGTCGACTGGCTAAGCCATCTCCTGCAAATCATCACTGTGACGGGTCAGCTTGAGGTCCGTTGCGCCTACGGCGCACTTTGGCGCGTTGCCTGGAGAGAGGCTGCCGCGAGCGAAATTCCCTACCACATCATACTCAAGGGCCGGTGGAAGCGGGCGAAAACCCATCGGGGCTCGCGGCGAAGAATACCAAGCCGCATCACGAAGCCGGATATGTCAAGGTCGTCGTCAGTGAGTTCGCCCCATCGTTCCTTGATTTTGCCCTTCATCTGCTTCCAGTTTCCTTCGACACGATTCCAATCCATTTTGTTTCCTCCTTTCGGGACTGAAAGAATAACAGATTTGGCGTCGGTGCGTTCCGCGGAGCGGGCGCGAGCAGCACGAACTCCAATCCCGGTGCACGGCGCAGGCAACAAAGCTAACCGCCACCGCCCGATTGTCGACGGCCGGTTTCATTTCCAGGCGCTGTCATAAGGGCGGCCCACCTGGCAGTTCAGGTGCTCTTAATCGTGCCGTTCATCCCGTTCGGGTAGAAGCCACCCTTGCTTGTGCCTTCCTGATCGGTGAGATACACGATCCGTACCTCTCGCGGAGTTCGGGTGAATGCCATCCGGGGGTTGAAGGAACTATGTTAGCTTTGCCATCCATCTGGATGCCTTGGTCCTTGTCGTCCGACCGTCGATCTTATCACGCGCATCGGAGACCGCGTTTGCGGCCTTCCAAGCCGCCTCGCCCTTCCTGTAGAGCGTCGACCGAGCCATTCCCATATATGGTAGGCCTCGACGGCGAGAATCGCGGCGGTGGCGGCGAGAAACTCCTTGTTCTTTAACACCGTTGCGGCACCTGCGTAGGCAGTAACCCCGACATCTTCGAACAGCATGCCGCCAAGCACAAAATTCGTTTCATTGCGAAGGGATCAAAGTCCTGGCCGAAGCCTGCGGCTTTTGCCACTGCAGCAAAGCCGGCATCGAAATCGATCGCTGGTCGAGACACAGCTTGGTCACCAAGTGTTTTGCGATAGAACCGCACGTGAGCGAGTTCGTTGTCCGCCACCTCACGCATGAACTCGCCTATCGCAGGTGTTTGGAAGGAAACCTGCTTCCCCCCAGCCGACCGCAAAGGTGCGTTCGGCCTCTCCAATCAGTTTCCCCGCTACAACGGTGCCCCTTTCCTTGAGTACCCGATCATCATCAAAGACCTAGTGCGCGAGCCGGACACCATGGGGCCGGTGTTCGTTAGCGCCAGATGGGGCCTGATGCCATATTGGATGAAGCCAGGCGGAAGGCCGCCTCCGATCAACGCGCGCTGCGAAGGCATCGCCACCAACGGCATGTTCAAGTCCGCCTATCGCGCGCGGCGCTGCCTGGTACCGATCGACGGCTTCTTCGAATGGAAAGACATCTTCGGCACCGGCAAGAATAAGCAGCCCTATGCAATCGCCATGAAACCTGGCGCGCCGTTCGCGCTTGCCCGCATCTGGGAGAAATTTCGAGATCAGGCGGGCATTGAAATTCGCACGTTCGCTACCGTCGCCGGCCCGGCGAACGAGATGATGGCTGCGTTCCATGATCGCATGCCGGTCATTCTGCATCCAGAAGACTACCAACGCTGGCTCTCTCCAGAGCCAGATCCGAACGACCTGACGAAGCCCTTCCCATCCGAACTTATGACAATGTGGCCGATTGACAGGAAGGTCGGATCACCGAAGAACGACAGCCCCGATATCATCGAAGAGATCGATCCCGAGCCGACACTGATCTGAAATTATCCAGCGCCGTGACGCCGCTCTTCTGAAGAGGCTTTGGACTCTTCCGCGGGGCTTTTGTTATGCCCTCACCCGAGATCTACACGAGAGGGGTGAGAGGCCCGCTCCGCGCCATTGCGGACGTCGCTTACTCACTGTGGAGTGAGTTGTGGCCCCACAGGAGTGCAAGCGCGTCCCGAGCGGCCGCGGGTTCGAGCTCTGGAGCCACTGCACGTGGATAGCAGCAGGCGTTACCCGGGCCTCGATGGCGAGCTGCGTCTCAGCATGCACCGCTGGGGCCTTCCAGCGCGGCTGGCGGCGAGGCGGCCGATATCATGCTGCATTTGTCCGATAACGTCTCTATAGCACTATATGCGCCACATGCGCAGATGCTTACATTCTCTACCAAGTTGTTCATGGAGAATGAAATGTCGAATGTAAGCATTTTGCGCGATCCTGAGTACAAACCGATCGCCCGTCATTCCGTTGGCAAGCTGCCGATCAACCTGTTTGGCGCCGTGATGGGCTTGACCGGGCTCAGCCTGGCCTGGCGTGAAGCCGCCAAGACCGTCACTTTGCCGGGCATGGTCGGGGAGGCCATCGGCTGGATTGCCGTCCTGACGTTTGCCTCGCTTGCCGTGGCCTATGCCGCCAAGTGGCTGAAACACCCCGAACTGGTCGGCGCCGAGTTCGCGCACCCGGTCCAGGGGAACTTCTTTGCCACCTTCGCCATAAGCCTTTTGCTGCTGTCGGTCTTTCTCGGGCGCTACAGCGCGGCGCTCGGGCAAACCGTCTGGATCGCCGGCCTGCTGATAACGTTCGCCCTCGCCTATGTGGTTGCCATACGCTTTCTCGGTCGGCAGCACGATTCCGATCACACCTTGCCGCCGCTGCTGATCCCCGGCGTCGCAACCCTTGACATCGCCGTCACCGGGCACACCATGCCGTTCTCCTGGGCCCACGAAGTCAACATGTTTGCCTTCGCCGTTGGCAGCATCGTCGCCACGGTGTTCGTCACGCTGATCTTCGCCAGGCTGCGGCACAATGAACCGGTACCGTTGCATGCCCGCCCGTCGCTGATGGTTCTGGTCGCCCCGTTTGCCGTCGGCTTCCTGGCCTACACCAACCTGACCGGGACCGTCGACATGCTGGCCAGTGTCCTTTTCTACTTCGCTCTGTTCCTCGTCCTGGTCCTGTCGCCGATGGTGTTCCGCCGGTCGGTCTCGTTCAGCGTCGCCTGGTGGGCCATCAGCTTTCCGCTGGCTGCCTTCTCGATTGCCTTTTTCCGCTACGCCCATGCTGTTGACAGCGAAGTGCTGAAACACCTGGCGCTCGTCACGTTCGTCTTCCTCGCCGCAGCCATCGCTATTGTCTTCCTCAGGACGTTGAACGAAGTTCTGAGGGGCAGACTGTTTCGGGAACACTGATGTCAAAGAACAATCTCGCCATCCTCGCCATGCCGGGCGTCCAGTTGCTGGACGTCATCGGCCCCTCGGATGTCTTTTCGGAAGCCAACCGGCAGAGTGGCATCGACTACTATTCGGTGACGGTCGTCGGCCTCAACCGCCAGCCGGTGCGCGGATCCTCCGGCCTCCAGCTTTTGCCCGACCGCACGATCGATGATCCTGTGCAAGAATTTGACACCGTTCTGGTCGCCGGCGATCCGCTGATCCAGGAACGCCCGGTCTCCCCGCGGGTCCTGGACTGGGTCAAGGCCACGTCCGAAGAGTCCGCTCGGGTTGGCTCGGTCTGCTCGGGCGCATTCGTGCTGGCGGAGGCCGGCCTGCTCGACGGCCGCAAGGCGACGACGCACTGGTCGCAGGCGGCAGAGTTTGCGAACAGGTTCCCGAAGGTAAAGCTGGAGCCGAACCGCATTTTCACCCACGACAACAACGTCTGGACATCCGCCGGCGTGACGGCCGGCATAGATCTCGCGCTTGCAATCGTGGAGAAGGACCTCGGGCTTGAAGTTGCCTTGAAAGTCGCCCGCGAACTCGTGGTGTTTCTCAAGCGCCCGGGCGGCCAATCGCAGTTCAGCACACATCTGGTCACCCAGATCGCCCAGCGGACGCCGATACGCAGCGCCCAGGAATACATCTCCGATAACCTCAGCGCGGACCTGACGGTGGCGACGGTTGCGCGCCGGATCGGCATGAGCGCCCGTAACTTCTCACGGCAATTCAAGCAGGAGGTCGGCATGACGCCGGCGGACTACGTGGAAGCCATGCGACTCGAGGCCGGCCGGCGGCTGGCCGAGGATACGAACGTCCCGATGAAGAAAATCGCACGAGACATCGGCTTCCACGACGATGTCGCCTTCAGAAGGGCGTTCGTCAGAAAGTTCGGGATCTCGCCGGTTGCCTACCGACGCTCCTTCGGGACATGACGAACCGGTTGCCATGCGCGCTACAGCTCGCAAAAGCCTTCCGTCAAGCGACTGGTGAAACCCCGGCAAATTCGTTCTGCGCGACGATCGCCGTGAGCGATCACGTGGGCGAGTTTTTCAACGAGATCGGCCGGCAGCGGTCATCTGGCGAAGTCGCGTCTGTACCCATACTGTCCAAAACGTCTCCGCTGCTGGTGTGCCTTTTAAATTCAGGAGGACGAGTGCGGCTGCGAGATGCTTCTTCTTTCAAGTAGCTTGAAGAGCACGCCAAGCAAAACGAGAAAATAAGTAATTAGTACATTGCGGACTCCCATAGTATTGGCAGCAGCATGAACCCGGCGCCCGGTAGCCACGAGAGGCCGCGATTTCCCGCTGTCGATGCTGTCGGAGCGGCTGCGCTGCCCAGTCTGGGGTAGCCGGAGGGTCGCGGCGATGTTCCTGCCTGGCGCCAAGCTGCCACGAGCCATGCCATCGATCTCCTCGTCCTTTCCGGGCTATCCGACTGAACGTGAGGCGTGCTCTTGAGGGAACCGCGGCGGCACTGTGAATGGGATGGCCGCGCGGTTACCTCAGTCGCCAGTGATGTCGGAGCCGCAGCCCTCATCCTGGCGTCGTGCGGTCACCGTGTTTCGTCGCCAGTTCCACATGCTGTAGGCTTTCGAGGAACACTATAGCATGGGTGCGAGGGCTCGCCTTCTCAACGGGCGGGCCCTTGCTCAAGCGGCATCCTCCTAATTGATCGATTGACGAGCGGACTTGGCCGACGCTTTAGTGGCGTGCCATCGCGGCGAAGGCTCCCCAGCCCCACGGCGCCGTGGTATGCGGCAGGGCTCGATCTTCGGACGGGTCCTGTCGTAGCTAGAAACCGACGCTTCAGCACGGGAATATTCTGCGCCGAGTCCGCTAAGGCAGGGGGAACCCGTGCGTGATTCCGCCACTTATTTTCCCCACGAGGTCGAATCGGCAAGGACTTGCTTATTCGATGGCGGTGGCCTTCGTTAGTTTCCTTGCGGAATTCCCGTTTCGCCTAATTGCCTGCCGTATCCTGCAGCTCGTCCTTCTTGCGCTTCGCATACCAGCGCTATTCGTCATAGGCCCGCTGGGTGACGCCCTTCATCGCCGCGCCGCCGGGATCCTTCGGATTGTTGGAATATCCGACTTCGCTCAGGAGCACCTTGGCGAGAGAACGTGCGAATTCATTTGCTGCGTCGATGACCTGCATTTTTGAGCTCTAAAAATATGATGATGTGTCGTGACCCGAGACGGGTCCGGTGGATGTTAACCGGCGGTTATCCTTACCGGTTCATTTCGATGGCACGAATCGGGTGGCGCCCCATCTACATTGTCGCGCCGCACATCCTCCCTGCGGCAAAGGAGACCCGGTAGCACCCCAGACTTACTGCCGGGTCTCCGCCTGTACCGGCCGGTAATTTTGCGAGCGCGGCTATGCAACCGTATCGGCAATAAATCTAGCATTGTGCGTATATTAGCCCGTCTAACGGGAGTGGAATATGAGAATTACATCAGTAGTACTGTCATTTCTGTCGATATGTATCTTTGAACATAAAGCCAAGGCTCAAGCCTGTGAGCCCACTTGAAATATCGAGCGGGCTCCCTTGATGCTTTACCGACCCAGGTGTCGCTGCCGGCGCACGCGACAGCATTGTGAAGGGGAAAATTGCGCTCCATCGGTTATATCCAGTTGGGTTTCCAGATATGCCAGAGCCATAATGCCAAAGCACTGGATGGTGGGAAAAACTGCCCTCCTCAATTTGGCTGGACGTAGCGAATAACACGCTGGTCATTCCAACTGATCCTTCATTAGATTGCGCGTCTTTGCCGGGGATCGGAGTGCCGGCCAACCCGAGAGGTGGGCAGTGCGTAACGACATCCAGCACATGCTCAGTATCTTCCGGGCCAATAGGCGCGTCATGCAGTTGCAACGGGGTTCCCGGAACCATTCGGTGACGTTCTGCCCTAGTGCGGCAAAAGGAGACTCGTAAGGCCCCAGGCTCTTCCGTTCGTCTCGGGGATTGATACGCCGGAGATCGGATCGCACGCGAAGTGCATCAAGCTCGCGTTAATTGCCAAGGGAAGGCTGAAAGAGGGGTCGCAAGACGCCGTCACGCCGGCCTCGCTTACCCTTGAGACGAAAACGTCGGCGGCGACAAACGGGTGCCTGCGCACCAATCTGCCGGCTGCCTTGAGACAGGCAGCGATCACGATACGCTCCATAGGTGTCTGGCTGTGAATCAGCATCGACCGCTGACCCGTGAGCCAACTGGCATTCAGTGCGTGAGTTTGCTGGAAAATTCGCCTCTGGGGGGTCATCATCGGCGCCGATCGTGACCCCGCTCAGTTTCCATTCTGCAACTAAATCAAAGCTTTACACTCAGACCGCGAGGGATCAACCCTCCGTGCCGGTGCACAATCAGGGCAATGCCAAGTCCAAGTCTCACAAAGTTAGCCGCGGCATGAGTGGCCGTTTAACCTACCGTCCGTCCGTTTGGGCCTCATTCCAAGTGTGAGCTGGGCCGGACTTCCGGCTGCGCCTTTATCGCGATACGACTCCTAGATTGCGATTTAAGCTATCTGCAACAGGGCGCAACGGGCATACGCCGGCATCAGCGCCATCTATGCCCCGGAAGCCAGGCGCACAGTCGAGACGCCCGAGCCTCTCGCGAAGGCGGTCGACTCGAAATCCGGCATTCATTCCTAAGAGGACAGTGAAGGTTCGTCTGAGCCGCGGCGAGACGGTGTGGACCGCGAGACCTCGGTCGGCCGATCCCTGATAAAGTCCGCGCCCGCAAAGGTCACAAAGAAAGGCTCGGATTACCGGATCATCGGGGCAGCCTGGGGGGCACCGATCAAACGGGTCGACGTGAAAATCGGTCATCGCCATTCGATCAATTGGCATCGGTGATCATTGATCGCAGCGAGGAGGCCAACCATGCTTGGCAGATTTGGTCCCTGGATTGGGTAAATCCCTCCCCTGGAGAGTACACGGTGACCTCGCGCGCGATCGGTACCACGGGGCAAATTCAACCGGCAAATGGACGATCCCGTGATCGCCAAAAAGCATACATACTGGGAAAGCAATGGCCAGGTGACGCGCCGCATCCGCATCGTTTGAGAAACTTTGCTGGCACAGGCGTCGGCTGCGATGGAACGTCCGCGGTGCCACGCACCCCAATCCAAAGCACTGCGCCGACGGTCGGCCGCATGGGGCTGGCGGCTAGTGGCAGTTGCTAGCTAATTGCGGGGATTTCCTGAGGAAGATGCTCTGAGAAAGATACATTCGGCTGTCCCTGACCACGAGGGCGTGGCATCGCCGCAGAGACAGCAGGCGATGGAGCCGCGGGGGCAGTTGCGCGGCCAAATCCCCGATGGACCTCGATATGGGGGCCGGACCTACCGTGCCGGCCTTGTTTGTCGCTAGGCCTTCCTCGGCCGCCGGCACTTGAAACCTGACATGTGATCCCCAAATGAACTGGCGACCCGCTGGTCCGGGCCCCACTGGCGAAAGCATCGGCACTTTCGCGATGTCGGATCATTTTCGACATTTGCGTCGACGCCAAGGGAAGACCACCTTGATCTCCGAAATTGCCGCCTGGCTATTCGCTCTGTTCGTCATCGACCCTCTCCACGCGGAAATCGGCGAGCGCATCGACAGCGCCAACCTCCCTGTCCAGACACTGCAGCAATCTCAGCAGTGCGTCGCGACCCACGGACCTCGCCTGCTGCAGCGGGCGGGAGAAGAGCCGGTTTGGGCGACCGGAACCGCCATCAGCGTCGCGACCGGCTGGGCGTCTCCGGCCGAACTGTTCGATGTCAAAGACCCGAACTGCATCGCTCTGACCAAAATATTCAATGGCGAAAGTGCTGAAAGCGGCGAAGACACCGAAGCTTGACGACATGCTCCGGGAGCGTCGATCCAGGGCTGTGGCGACGAGGACGCTTCCGCCCTGAGCCATTGGCAGCCATTGATCCCCGAGATACGGTTCGGGCCGTCGAACGGATGATGGCTGCCGTATGTGCAATCTTATCGGATGGAAGACAAGGAGTGCACTTATCAGGTAGCAATTGCCACCAAAGGTCCCTCAACGCACGCACTCATTGACACTATCGCGCTGCCCATCGGCACCGCTGTTCGGGCTAAAGAGAACCGACGCGCCTAGTCGACGCACGAGGTGGCACGAGCCGGTTTCATTGCCGCTGCCAGAGAATCTGGGCTGGATACGATAGTGACCTTTCCGGCAGCGCTCAGGCCGGCCGAAGCCGAGACAATCCGGCTGACATCCTCCTCTCGGGGGACACTTAAAGACATCATCCGTCGTCTCCCGGCGTGCAGTACGCTACCGGACCGGACCGATGAAATTTTAAGCGCTTCATATCTTGGACGGCGTGGCGCGGCCCGTCAGATATCTGCTGGTGCTTTAGGCGCCGCGTTGTTCCATCATGCTGTAGGCTAATTGGCTCTGTTTTGGCATGCCTTTTTTGGCGGAAGCTGCCCAGCTTCGGCGGGGGCCTTTTTGTACGTTACCGCGCAGGAACGCTGGGGAATTGAGCTCGTTATTGGAATGGCCGCGCGGCAGTGCTTCAGACCCGGCCACTAGCGATGAGGCGCTTTTCATGAGCCGCGCGGTCACGATCGATAGTTTACACGCCGGCGCGGCGTCGCGGGGATATCATAATTCAATGAGCGAGCCTGATCGCTATCCTAGAAGGACCAATGGCCCGGGGTGTCTACGCATCGTCATCTTCATTGCGCTGGGGCTACTGATTTGGCTTTTCATCACGTGGCTATTCTTTGCATGGCTGTTCGGCATGCCTTGCGCTGACGACCTGAGGGGCTTTCGATGCATCTTCAGCATCCTTCATGACGTACGCTAGCTGTAGGGAACATCCAAACGTCAGGATGTTGAGGCATTGGGTAACGCCGTCTTCCAGACGGTCGCGCCCCCCTTGCCTTGCAATGAGCCCTCTGTAAGCCTTGCAGGGCCAGGCCAATTGTGCATCGTTAGCAAATCGTCGGTGTATAACACCTTTGGGCTATGCCTGTGACTTTGTCTTCTGGCATTCGGACCCAGGGACACAAAGACCGAGGTTCCACATGCTGCAGGTTTTTTCTGAAGGATTTGCCTTGTGCATGAGGCGGGACGGGTGCTCGCGACCGGGGATCCGGTCTCAAGGTACACGGGACACTGCGTGTGCCTGCTCGAAATAGACGCTCACTGTCTCGCCGATATCAATACGATTCGCCTCGGATGTCGGCCGCTCAGCCCGCATCCGTTCCACGCCGGGGATTTCGATGTCCAGTAGTATTGTCGTTCCCTGGTAAATCTTGTCGGTCACCCGGGCTAGAATACCCTTTTGCGGCCCTGTCTCCGCAGGCGGTCGAATTGCGACATGCTCAGGGCGAACGCAGCACCAGATATCCGGTCCAGTGACTAACGGAGACACGGTCGTCAACCAGATCGACAATCCGGCTCTTTCCACATGCGCGTGCGGATCGCTGTCGATGCCAGTGATCGTGGCCTTCAGGAGGTTGTTGGCGCCAACGAAACGCGCACTGAATTCCGTTGCGGGTGTTGTATAAAGATCGACAGGCGTGCCGACCTGATCGATCTGGCCAGCGTTCATCAGCACGATCCGATCACTCATGACCAGTGCTTCGACTTGGTCGTGCGTCACGAACACGGTCGTCTGCCCAGCCTCGCGCTGGATATCCCGAAGGTCGATGCGCACCTGCTCGCGCAGCTTGGCGTCCAGGTTTGACAGCGGTTCATCAAGCAGGACGAGATCAGGCTTGAACGCAAGGGCACGGGCGACAGCGACACGCTGTTGCTGACCACCACTCAGTTGTTCCGGGCGCCGGTCGGCAAGCTTTTCGAGGCGAACGAGAGCGAGGAGCTCGTCGACCCGGTTTTTTTTGTCTGCATTGCTCCAGCTGCGCATGCGCAAACCGAATGCGACGTTCTCGGCGACCGTCATATGGGGAAAGAGTGCGTAATTCTGGAAGACGAGCCCGATATTGCGCTTGTTCGCCGGCAGCAGGTCGATGCGCCTGTTCCCGAAGCGGATTTCGCCCGCATCCTGCGGCAGGAGTCCCGACAGGATCTTCAGCGTCGTCGATTTTCCACAACCGCTCGGCCCAAGGAAGGTGACGAATTCACCCGCGGCAATATCGAGGGAGAAATCGCGGAGCACGTTGACGGCGCCGAACGACTTGCGGATGCGACTGATATGCACGGGTTGCGAATGGCTGTGATCTTGCGAATTCATGATGTTCAACCTTTACGGCTCATGACGGAGCCCGCCATATATTTGGGGCCTAAGACGACCGCGACCATCGTGTAGAAAGCGATCGCGACGTAGACGAGAATTCCGGCCATGGCGATGGCATAGGGAACCACGCCGCGATCCACGATATCGCTGAACAGCCTAATCGAGATTGGAGTCGCGTTGGGACCGGCGATGAAGAACAGAAGCTCGAAGGTCACGAGATTCTGCATGAAGATGAACAGGGACGCGATGGCGATGCCGGGCGCAATCAATGGCAGCGTGACGATGCGAAAGGTCGCTAACCGCCCTGCGCCAAGCGTATGGGCTGCCTGCTCGTATTCTTCCGGCAAGCCCGCAAGCAGGGCCTCCGTGAAGCGCAGGCCGGTCGACAGACTGAGCGCAACGAGTGCAAGCAGCACGCCGGAAAAGCTGTTGGAAAGGTGCAGCGGAATAAACACTGTCAGCAAGGCGATGCCGAGGATGAGCTGTGGCACCACATCGGGAATGAGCACGAGATTGCTCATCAGGCGACTGCCGGAGAGCCTTCCGCGGTTCATGGCCCAGGCTGCCGGTACGGCCACGAGAAGCGCGACGATCGTCGCGGTAAAGGCGATGCGCACAGTGAACCAGAAGGCCTCCCAATAGGCAGAGGGAATGGCCTTGTAGGCTTCGAGAGAAACATCGGTCAGCGACAGGGAAACCTCGAGCTTGCCTTGAAAGGAGGCAAGAAGAACGAGTACGATCGGAAAGAGCAGCCAGATCAGCATGAGGCCGACATAAATGGTCAGCAAGCCTTTGCCGAAGAAGCCGCTGAACGTCCAGCGGCGGGTTGTCGTGGCTTTTTCGATATCGGCGCTCATCGCTCACCTCCTTGCCGCCCGTAGCGCATGAGGATGAGTTGCGACAGAGCCGTGACGCCAATCGCCAGCACGGAAACGATGACCGCTTGCGCGTAAGCCAGATGCGGCTGCTGAAGCGTCAGCAGATTGGCCGAAACGAGGAGGGAAACCATGTATGGAACGCGCCCGTTCAGCATGACGGGAATGGCATAGGATGTTACGACCGATGTGAAGATCAGAGCACTCGCCGCTATGATGCCCGGAATGGCGAGCGGAACGGTGATGACGAAGAAGGTGCGCAGGCGCGTCGCCCCCATGCTGACGGCGGCATCCTCAAGCTGAGGATCGACCGACATCAGGACGCCCGTCAATACCGCGGTCGCAACCACGACGCCGCTATAGGTAAAGGCGATCGCCTGTCCCGGCCAGTCGAAGAGAATGAAGGCGGGCTGCGACAGGATGCCAAGCGAAAGCAGGATCTTGTTGACGACCCCAGTCATCGGCGCAAGGAGCAGGATCATTGCATAACCGATGACCACGAAGGGCAACATGCGGGGGATGGTGATGATCGGCATGATGAAGTTGCGCAATAGCGTTTTACGCGCAAGCATATAGGCCATGGGCAGTGCAAGCAGGATGGAGATGACCGCAACCCCGAAAGCCATAAGGATCGTGGTCGCAAGCGTGCGCATGAAGAACGCACTGCCGAACGAGGCGATATAATATTCGAGCGAAAACGCGCCGCTTCGCTGGTTCCTCAGACTGTTGACGAACAATAGCCCGAGTGGAACGAGCGCGACCAGGCTGGTCACGAAGATGGCGGGCAGTGTGCAAAGTCGGAAGAAGACCTTTTCGCGGCGAATGCGCCGGCGCAAGATGTTGTAGCCGTCATCGTCTGCCGATGCTTCCGGTGGTAACGAAAGCATCGGCGAACGCGCTTCTTCCGTGAGAGGACGAAGGACTGTCATAGGATTCCCGCAGGTGAGAGGGTTATTGCCCTTGGATCACGACCCGATTGTAGAGATCGAGTACTTTTTCGTTGTAGGCGGGATCGAGCATGGCATCGCGAAAATCGTCGACCCAGAGCATCTTCGCCTTGCTGGCGAAATCCTGCCATTGAGGTGATGCCGATTCGCCGGCGCGCGGCAGCTTGTTAAGGTAGCCGACCTTCTGGGCGATCTCGTTTGCTTCGGCTGAATGCACGAACTTTGCCCATTCGACGGCGCCGATCGGATTCTTCGTTTTCGACGCAATCACCGGGCCGGACTGTACCAACGCGACCACGCCCTCCTTGGGCTCAACGATATGCACCGGCGTGCCGGCCTTGAGCTCTTCTACGGCATTGTGCCACCACCATGCCGAGATCAACGATTCATCGCGGCGCAGGAGCGGACGGATCGAACCCGATCCCTGAGTAAGCGTCAGCGCGTTCTTGGCCCACGTAGCGACCAGTTCGAAAGCCGGCCGAGCGGCCTCTTCATTAAACTGGCCATTCTGGAACCATGCGTGCCAGTCGTCGCCGCGAATGGTGGCCGCCGCGGCGATCGCATTGTAGCCCGAACCAACCGAAAGAGCGGAATCGAATGTGATACGATGGGCGAACTCCTCTTTTCCCAGATCGTCCATAGAGCTGACCGCACCCTCGGCGAGACTGTTTTGGACGACCAAAACCCATGCGGAGATTTCGATTGGCGCCGAATAGCCCTTGGTATTGAGGGTTTTCATCGCTCCCTGATCAAAACTTGCCCACTCCTCTGCAGTGAACTTGTCCTGGAGAGGCATCCAGTAGCCGAGATCGATACCTGCCCGGATGTTCTGGTTGTAGAGCCAGTAGACGTCGCCGCTCGGATTTGGCCATTCCGTCTGAAGCTGGGCCCAGACTGTCGGGATCGCCCCGGGCACAGTGCGCACATGTACCGGAACGCCGTATTTCTCCTGCATGTGCTTGGAGAATGGCTCAACGAGGGCATCGGCGAAGTCCGTTGGAATGCCTGTGCCGGTATAGACAACCAGTTCGTCGCCGGGCTTACCGTCCTGGGCATAGGCGCCCGTCGAAAGCGTGCCAAGCGCGGCGAAAGCCGCGGCGGCCATCCATGTCTTCATCTTGAACAATTATTTCCTCCTCCTTGGAACAAGCGTGTTCCGGAGCTCCGGACAGGTCCGAAGCGCCGGCATTCTTCAGCCGTGGATCTTGAACTTCTCCATCGCAGCATGGTTGAGGTCGAAGCCAAGGCCCGGGCGCGTCGGGGCGCTGATGGAGCCATCGGCATTGACCTCGAGTTGCTGATTGAACATGGCGTCCTTCAGCCGGTTGAGGCTATTGTCGTAATATTCGACAATGAGCCCATTCGGTACGGCCGCGACCAGATGGACGTGAATTTCCTGGTCACCGTGCGGCGCCACCGGGATATGATTGGCATCGGCATAATGTGCGCATTTCTGCCATTCCGTAATGCCGCCGAGAATCTGCGCATCGGCGTTGAGCACATCAGCTGCGCCAGCAACGATAAGTTCGCGAAAGCCGGTAACGGTATATTCGTTCTCGCCCAGCGCGATCGGAATGTCCGTGCGGCGCACGAGGTCTGCGGCGCCCGCATTGTCTTCCGGCGAAAGCGGTTCTTCGAACCAATAGCAGCCACGCTCCTCCAAGAAGCGTGCCATCTTCAGGGCGTCTAGCCGGTTGTAGGCGTTGTTGGCGTCCGTCAGGACGGAAACGCCGGGACCGACAGCTTCTATGACGGCGTCGACGCGGGCGAAATCCTCGGTCAGAGGCACGGCGCCGATCTTCATTTTGATCGCCTTGGCACCCTTGGCGGTCTTTTCGGAAACTTCCTTCTGCAGGCCATCAAGGCCCTTCCCCTTGCCATAGTAGCCACCCGCGACATAGGCTGGGACCGTGTCCCGATAACCGCCGAGCATCTGGTGGACGGAGCGGCCGCATTCCTTACCGATTGCGTCCCACACGGCGATATCGACTGCGCTTTGCGCGCGAGTCTCAAGACCACGACGGCCAAAAAGCTTCGGACGGTAGATCAGGCTCCAGATGCGCTCGGTATTCAATGGTTGACCGACGACAACGTCTGCGATTTCTCGCAGCGCTTCATAAACGATTTTGCCGCCATGCGTCCATCCGACGCCAACCACCCCCGAACGGGTCTCCAGCTCGACCACGACGATTTCCGTATGCGTATAGGTGTAAAGGCCATTGGTAATGGGCTCCTCATATGGAGCCGAATATGCGGTCACGCGAGCCGATTTGATCGTCATCTTATCCTCTTGAATTTTCTAGGGCGACAGGAACTGGGACTGACTTCTCCGAGAAAGGGGCACAGATATTGCGAGCCTCGTCACGCCCGTAACGGCATGTCTCCCCTCACCCGTCAGCAGTGCTGCACCTTCCTCCGCCCTTGCCACTCCAGCCGTGACTCCGTAGTATCAATTCAACGATTTCGTCACCAATGCCGATTTCAAATACAATTATTACGCGTGGTTGCCCCGATGGATTCCGCATGGCTGATGGATTTCGTGGAACTTGCCAGAAGTGGGAACTTTTCGCGCGCGGCGGAACTGCGCAACGTCACTCAGCCTGCCTTCAGCCGCCGCATCCGGATGCTTGAGGATTGGGCGGGAGCAACGCTTATCGACCGCAGCTCGCATCCTGCCGAGCTGACGGATGCAGGTCGTCAATTCCTGGATTATGCAACCGAAATTCTCGACCGGATCAACAAGGCTCGTCAGGTTGTCCAGGAGATCGAGCAGAGTTCGAAGGCAACCCTGCGCTTTGCGGCAACACAGGTTCTTTCGCTGAACTTCTTTCCAAAATGGCTGAAGACCATCACTGGCAAGTTCAAGATCGACAGCATTCACCTTACCTCCGGCGGGCTTGAACCTTGCGAATACGATATGCTCCATGGCCGAGCTCAATTCCTGCTCTGCCATCACTACGACGGCATGGCATTCCGCCTCCCCGCCGATGAATTCACATGGATTTCCATTCTGCGTGACCGTCTGATGCCGGTCGTCGCCACTGATGGGGATGGCAAGCCCCTCTACCGTCTCGACGCCGGCGTGACAGACTCGATTCCGCTGCTTGCTTATGAAAAACAGACGGGTTTGGGGCGAATATTCAGCACGGTTTTCGACATCGAGAATTTGAAACCGAAACTCATCCCTGTCGCCACCTCACATTTGGCGCTGCTTCTTGGTTTGGTCCTGGAAGGCAGAGGAGTTGCATGGGTCCCGGCAAGTGTGGTGCGCACCGAGCTCGCCAATGGAACGCTCGTTGAGGCCGGCGGCGTGCATTGGAGCATCCCAATGGAGATCCGCCTTTTTCGACCGCGGGAAAAGCTGAGTGTGGCATCGGAGACGTTCTGGAGTTACGTCAGACCTATTTCCCCCGATGAAAACTGGCCTTGATAGGATCGCTTTTGTAAGGACTCTTGCAGGCTCTCCTCTGAAGTGGATCAACAAGCGGGCCTGCCACACATAGAGGCCAGGAAGAGCACGACATAACCTGACGCGCTCGCGGGGTTGGAGCCGCTAAACCGACTGCTGGGCCACGACGGTGGCTATAGCCGGGTCGTGACGTATCACACCGATGACGGCGAGGTCTTCGGATTTCCGGCCATGCGCAAATGGCGCTCGCCGGAAGTATTGCTTCTACCGCTTGGCTGAGATGCTCGGCGGTTTACGCGCCATTCTGATGCGGTGGATGCATCGGTGAAGATTTGATGGGTGCGAGGATGTTCGTGGCAACACGCGTGATCCTCGCGGTGTTCGGCGGAGCGACCGTTGTCAGCCTCTTGAAAGGTGCCTCCCATCAGAGCTCAGAGTGAACCGACCGGCTTCTACCTCCGTGAACGGCTCTCGCGCCGGGAAGCGAAAAGATGTCTCGTCATACAGTCACCGGAGGCGATATCGCCGGCTTGCAATGATTGCCATCCTGGCCGGCGCCTTCTGAGCAGCCGCGACAATCGGCCGGCTTCGCGGCTGCCTCAATTTTTGCGACAAACCTAAGACCAGGCTTCCATGGCTGCCGTAAATGAACGTTGCCATAATACATCCGCATTCAAAACGCGGATAAGACGCGTCGCCAGAATCTCTTAAGCACCGCTTGCTTTCTGCTAGAAACTTCCCGTGGTAGTGCCGAAAATCCGCCTCGAACGGGTAGCGGCTGTATTTTCCCTTCACCTCCCTGGTCTCGCCAGCGATCGTGCAATATCGACAATGTCATCACGCGAGGCGGTCGGATCTTCCTTGTTCCAGGCAACGCCTAACCCGATCCTGAAATCGATACCCCTGACCGGCTTCAGCTCAAAAGCCCGGTTCGGCAGATCCTGTGTCCATTCCGGCGCAAAGCCGATGCCAAGCCCGGCCGAGACGAGCGAGACCAAGGAGTAGGTGTCATCGCAGCTATAGGCGATGTTCTTGGTCAGATCATATTCCTCGAACTTCTCATTGAAGTAGCGTTCGGTGAAGGAGAGGTTCTGCCTATTGAACGAGATGATCTTCTGAGAGCGTAGATCCTCGATGCCGATCTCCTCCATCCCGGCAAAGCGGGCTCGTCCTTGCAACCGCCAGCAGATAGCGCTCATGGGCATTACAAATGGTGATTACACAGGCGCTCGTCTGCTTCTGCGACGGTCTCAAGACTAGTCCACCGCCTAAGTTCCATATCTGAAATGGGAGCCACCGCCGCTTCGAGGCTGGGGGCCGAGGGGAAAAACGCCTGCGCAGCTTCGCCCCGCACGGCCATTGGCGCACCCTGACCTTCCTCGGCGTGCTGCGCTGCGATCGGCTTGCCGCACCTTGTGTCTTCGATGGACCGATCAACAGTCAGTGCTTCCGAGCCTGTGTCGAGCGGCAACTCCTACCGGTGTTCGAACCCGGTGACATCGTCGTGATGGATAACCTCGGTTCCCACAAGTCGGCCGCCATCCGAGTTGAAATCGGCTTTTACAGTGCCAGGCCGCTGCCACTGTCGAAAACGTAGACTTGCTCGGCATTGACGGCGACCTTCAGCTGTTCGCCATAACGCACGGGTGCCTCGCCGTCGACGACGGCGGTCACCTGCTCGCCGGCAAGCTCGAAGAGCACATACGTCTGCGCGCCCGTAGGTTCGACCAGCAGCGTCTGGCCGCTCAAAGGCGATCCATTGGCTGACAGGCTCAGATGCTCCGGCCGAAGCCCGATCTTGACGGACTGGCTCGGCTTTACCTTGCGCGCATCGGCAATGCGCACCGCTGTTCCGTCCTTGAGCCGGACCGCGGGCGCGCCGGCGACGCCGTCCACCACGCCATCGAGGAAATTCATCGCCGGCGAACCGATGAAGCCGGCGACAAAGAGATTGGCCGGCTGGCGATAGAGTTCGATCGGCGTGCCCTGCTGTTCGATGCGCCCCTGGTTCAGAACCACGATACGGTCCGCTAGCGTCATTGCCTCGATCTGATCATGCGTGACGTAGACTGAGGTCGTTTGCACCTTCTGGTGCAGCGCCTTGATCTCCGAGCGCATCTGCACGCGCAGCTTGGCGTCGAGATTCGACAGCGGCTCATCGAAAAGGAAGACGGCCGGATTGCGCACGATGGCGCGGCCCATGGCGACACGCTGGCGCTGGCCGCCAGAGAGCTGCGCCGGCTTGCGATCGAGCAGCTTGGTAAGGTCGAGCATGCGCGCCGCCTCGCTCACCCGCTGTTCGATGACCGGCTTCGTTTCGCCCGACAGTTTCAAATTGAAGCCCATGTTCTCGGCGACGGTCATGTGCGGATAAAGCGCGTAGGATTGGAAGACCATCGCAATATTGCGCTCGCGCGGGGTCATGCTGTTCACCACCTGCCCGCCGATCGAAACATCGCCGTCGGTGATCTCCTCGAGCCCGGCGATCATGCGCAGCAGCGTCGATTTCCCGCAGCCCGAAGGCCCGACGAGGGCGATGAACTCGCCGTCCTCGATGGCGAGTGAAATGCCGTGAATGACGTCCATCGCGCCATAGGCCTTGCGGATATTGTGAAGTTCGACGGATGCCATAGGCCTTGCTCCGATTGTGGCTCAGGACTTCACCGCACCGGCGGTCAGGCCGGCGATGATGTGCTTCTGCGCAAGAAAGAAAACGATGATGGTGGGCATGATGGTCAGCGTAATGAACGCCAGCACCAGTTCCCACTCCGTGCCGAACTCGCCGCTATAGACCATCATGCCAAGCGGCCAGGGGTAGATCGAGTCCGAATTGAGCATGATCAGCGGCAGGATGTAGCTGTTCCAGCTGCCGACGAAGGAAATGATGCTGACGGTGGCGACGATCGGCCGGGAAAGCGGCAGCGAGATGTGCCAGAAGAACCGGATATAGCCGCAGCCGTCGACGAAGGCCGCCTGGAACAATTCTTCCGGAAGGTTGCGAAAATAATTCCTGAAGAGGAGAATGCTCATGCCGAGCCCGAAGGCCACCTGCGGCAATACCACGCCCCAATAGGTATTGAGCAGGCCGAGATCGCGGATGCGGATGAACAGCGGCAGGATCGCCGTTGCCGCCGGGAACATCAGGCCGATCAGAAAATAGTTCAGCAGGAAGTTGGATCCGAAAAATTTGACATGGGCGAAGGTGAAAGCCGCCATCGCCGATACCGATACCGTCAGGAACATGGTCAGCAGCGCGATGATCAGCGAATTCATCATCTGCCGCCAGTAGCGGTCGCCGAACAGGATGCCGGTATAATTCTCGAAATGCCACTCGGTGGGCAGTCCGAACGGATTGGTCCTGAGATCGCCTAGCGACTTGAAGCCGCCAAGCGCAGTCGTCAGCAGCGGGATCAGCACGATGGCGGCGATGATCGTCAGCGACACGTAGAGATAGATTTTCGTGCCGGTGCGCATGCGAACGGATGAAGCCATGTCAGTCATTGCGCATAAATATCCGTTTGTAGCCGAAAGCGAGGGTGACGCAGATCACGAACAGCACCACGCCGACCGCGCTGCCGAGGCCGACCTGCATGCGGGTGACGCCGAAATTGTAGAGGAAGGTCACCATCGTCTGCGTCGAGTTGAACGGTCCGCCGCCGGTCAGCGGCATGATCAGATCGAAGAGCTGCAGCGAGCCGACGACCGCAAAGAACACGGACAGGCGCAGCGTCGAACCAAGCAGCGGCAGGGTGACATAGCGAAATTTCTGCCAGCCGGTGGCGCCGTCGATCTCAGCCGCCTCGAGCACGCTCTTGTCGAGCGACTGCAGGCCGGCGATGAACAGCATCATATGGAAACCGAAATATTTCCACACGATGACAGCGAGCACCGCATACATCGCAAGGTTCTTGTCGGCGAGAACGTAAGGCGTCTCCACGCCGAGGAAATGCGAAATCGCGGCAAACAGGCCATAGTCGCCGTCGTAGACGAAGCGCCAGATGAGGCCGGCGGCAACTTCCGCAAGGACATACGGCAGAAAGAAGATCAGCCGGAACAGCACGACGCCGCGAATGCGGTTTGCGAGCATGGTCGCGAGCCAGATGGCAAGCGGCACCTGAATGCAGATGGAAATCAGGATGATCAGCGCGTTGTTCTTGAGTGCGGTCAGGAACGCCGAGTTCTTGAACAGAACCTGGAAGTTACGCAGACCGATGAACTCCGTCGGCGGACCGTAGCCGTTCCATTTGTAGAGACTGTACCAGGCGGCCTCTCCCATCGGCAGGATGACGAAGATGGTAAAAAGCAGCAGTGCAGGCGGCAAAAACAGAAGGATCACGGGCATTCGACCGCGCGCTGCCGGGCTCTTGCGCCGCGTCGTCGATTTCGCCTGCGCGGTAGGCCCGAGGGCGGTGGTTGCGGTGATGTTCGTCATGAACAATCCTGATACTCGGAATTCAGAAAATCGATGACGCCAGCGGCGGACCGCCGGCGTCCGTCTCTCTTAGAGCTGGTCTTGCTCGAATGCGTCCTGCACCTGCTGGGCGCCGTCCTTCGGGGTCATCTGGCCGGAGACGATGCCAACCGAAATGTCGTTGACGACACGGCCGACGGACGGACCCAGATCCTGGTCGAAGAAGTTCTGATGCCAGGTCGAATGCGCCAGTTGCTCGGCCGATGCGTGCATTAGCGGGCTCTTCACGCCATCCTCGGAGCCGATGGTGACCGGGATGATCATGCCGGCCTGCGCCATGGTCCGCTCATTCTCGGCGTTGGTCAGATAGGCGAGGAAGTCGAGCGCTTCCGGCGGGGCTTTCTTCGTCACGGCCCAGCCGTTGAGACCGCCCAGCGTGTCGGTTGCAAGGCCGGCGCCGCCGGTCACCGCCGGGAAGGCGAAACGGCCGATATTGTCGTCGGCGAGGCCCTTGCCGTCGCCGGCATTGGTGCGCTGGTTGGCTGCGGTGTTTTCGAAGCCGAGGATCATTGCCGCCTTGCCGTCTCCGAAGACGCCGAGCGCTTGCGGCCAGGTGGTGCCGAGATAGCCGGGCTGGAAGGGCTCGAGCTTGCCGAGTTCGGCGAGCTGTTCGCCGGCCTTGATGATCGCCGGATCGTTGAAGCCGTTGCCCTGGCCGTTCTTGGCGTCGGTGAAGACCTTCTGGCCGCCGTCACGCATCACCAGATAACTCCAGTAGAAGTGGATCGGCCACTTCTCGCCGCCGCCGCCGGCGATCGGTACGATACCCGCATCCTTGATCTTCTTGACCGCGGCGAGATAGTCGTCCCAGGTCTTGATCGCGCTGGCGTCGACACCGGCCTTGGCAAACAGCGCCTTGTTGTAGAAGAACGAGACGGTACCGAGCTTGAACGGCACGGCGCTGATCTTGTCGTCGAAGGTCAGGCCTTTGATGGCCGCCGGGTTATAGGTCTTCACCCAGGCGCCATCCTTCGCGTTCATCGCCGAGGTCAGATCCATCAGCGTGCCGGTCTCTTCCTGCTGCTTCAGCACGCCGCCGCCCCAGGTGTAGAAGAAGTCCGGCGCGTCGTTCGACTGCAACAAAGTCGGCAGCTTTGCCTTGAAGGCTTCGTTTGCCAGGAATTGCATCTCGACCTTCACGTCCGGATGCTGCGCTTCGTACTGATCCGCGATCTTGCGCCAGATGGCGACATAGTTCGGATCGAGTTCCAGGTGCAGCCACTTGACGACAGTTTCCGCCGCGGCGCTGCCGGCGCCCAAGAGCATGGCAAGACCGGTCGCGGCAGCAATGGCGGCAACACGCGTCCGCCGGAGGGCCTTCGCCCTACGTTCGTAAAACATGATTTTCTCCTCCCAAGGGAATAAGAGCTTCAAAGAATTTTTCCCTTATGCGGATTAATTCAGCGGAGCTTTGCCGAAAAGTCAACCACCGATCCCAAAATTTCGGCAATACGGCTTGACACCGGGCAGCAACCATAGAGTATTTAATTCGCATCCCGTCAAAAATATCAAGCCGTCGCCGAGGCGGAGATCCCACTCGGCAAAGATTTTCATGAAAACAGCAGATCCCGAACTTATGCGGGCGATAAACCGCTTCAACGTGCTGGATACCATCCGGCGGGCGGGTTCGATCGCACGCGTCGAAATCAGCGAACGCACGCAACTGTCGACGACCACCGTCTCTGCGATCACGGCTTCGTTGCTCGATGACGGCCTCATCCTTGCCCGTACCGAAGGCGACCTGCGCGAGGCCGCCGCCCGTGGCCGACCGCGGGTCATGCTGGAGCTGAACCCGGATGCTGCAAGGGTCGTCGGCGCTAAGATCGCCGCCAACAGGATGGTGTTTGTCGTTGCCGACTTTCGGGGCGAAGTCCTGTCGAAACTGACGCTGGCGCTGCGCGTCGACCGCCAGCCCATCAGCGTCATTGCCGATCTGATCGAGGATGGGGTCAGGCGTTGCGTCGTTGATGCCAACCTGTCGCTGGAAGAGATCGATTCGGTCTGCCTGGGCCTGCCCGGCGTCATCGAACACCGCACCGGCCATGTCCGCACCAGCCCGATCTTCCGCGAAAGCGGCGTCAATTTCGCGGCCGAGATGACGGAGCGCCTCGGAATCGCCACCATCGTCGAGAGCGACGCTCACGCCATCACGCTGGCGCACCATTGGTTCGGACAGGCCAAGGACCTCGACGACATGGTGCTGGTGTCGCTGGAACAGACACTTGGCCTCGGCGTTCTGCACGCCGGCCAGCTTTTCCGCGGCGCCGGCGGCCTCAGCCACAATCTCGGCGACCTCGTGCTCGGCATCGGGCCGCAGGGCACCATCAGGCTCGCGAGCCAGGCCGGCGAAAGCGCCATCCTCGGCGACCAGCCGACCGGCGGACGCTTTGCCGAGGCGATCCGGCTTGGTCGCGGCATGGCGCATGCAAAGACCCTGATCGCCGCCGAAGACAACACCCTGATCAGCGCCGCGATCCGCGCCGGCGAGGCATGTGGCATGGCGCTGGCCAATATCGTGACGCTGTTTGCGCCGCCACGAGTCATTCTCGTCGGCTCCAGCCTTGCGCTTGGCCAACCCTTTCTCGACAGCCTGCGGCAGGCTTATTCCGTGGCGATCCCGCCCTCGATCAAGGGCGTGACCGAACTCGTCTTCGACCAGTCGACGGATGAAACCTGGGCGCAGGGCGCCGCGGTCGTCGCGCTGCGCGAACTTTATGAATCACCTTGGGGAACCACCGGGCCTGCTCCGGCGCTCTGATCCCCAAGGCACAACAAGACACTTCATTTGGAGGAAGTTATGGAAAAGGTCGGCATTGGCATCATCGGTTGCGGAAACATTTCCGGCGCCTATCTCAACGCGATGAATTCATTCCCCATTCTCGATATCCGCGGCGTTGCGGACCTGAACCGCGAGCTGGCAGAAGCCAAGGCCGCCGAATTCGGCCTGAAGGCCGTCGACGTCGCGTCGCTGCTGGCCGATCCCTCCGTCGAGATCATCGTCAACCTGACGATCCCGAAGGCCCATGTCGCGGTGGGCCTGCAGGCGCTCGATGCCGGCAAGCACACCTATTCGGAAAAGCCGCTCGGCATCAACTTCGCCGAAGGCAAGAGGCTTGCCGATGCGGCGGCTGCCAAGGGTCTGCGCATCGGCGCCGCGCCCGATACCTTCCTCGGCGGCGGCCATCAGACGGCTCGAGCCATTATCGACGAAGGCGAGATCGGCATTCCGGTCGGCGGAACCGCGACCTTCATGTGCCCGGGTCATGAACGCTGGCATCCGAACCCGGCCTTCTACTACGAAGTCGGCGGCGGCCCGATGCTCGACATGGGTCCCTACTACATCACCGATCTCGTCAACCTGCTCGGGCCTGTCGCGCAGGTCGCCGGTTTCGCGGTAACGCCGCGCAAGGAACGCATCATCACCAGCGAACCGCGCAATGGCGAACACATTCCCGTGCACGTGCCGACCCACGTCGCCGGCGTCATGGCCTTTGCCAACGGCGCGGTCGTACAGATCGGCATGAGCTTCGACGTCGCCGGCCACAAGCATGTTCCGCTCGAGGTCTACGGCACCGAGGGCACGCTGATCGTTCCCGATCCGAACCGCTTCGCCGGCCCGGTCGAGTTCCTGAAGAAGGGCGGCCAGTTCGAGGAGCGCGAAGTGACGGCACCCTATGCCGACGGCAACTATCGCTCGCTCGGCGTCGCCGACCTTGCCCATGCCATCCGCTCCAACCGGCCGCATCGCGCCAACGGCAGCCTGGCGCTGCATTTGCTCGAAGTCATGGAAGCCTTCCAGACCGCGTCCGACACCGGCCGCACAGTCGCCATCACCACCAAGACAGAACGTCCGGCCCCCTTGTCCGAGTCCCTCGTAGACGGAAAAATCGGCCGCTAATCAGGAGAAATGCAATATGCGCGAAGCACTTATCGTCTGGGGCGGCTGGAGCGGCCACGAACCGCAGGAATGCGCCCATATCATCCGCGACATGCTGGAAGAAGACGGCTTCAAGGTCTATCTCGAAAACAGCACCGAAGCTTTTGCCGATCCGTCGATCCATGATCTCAGCCTGATCGTGCCGATCGTCACCATGTCGAAGATCGAAAAGGAAGAAGTGAAAAACCTTGCCGCGGCGATCGAAAGCGGCGTCGGCATTGCCGGCTACCATGGCGGCGCGGGCGACAGCTTCCGCGAAAGCGTCGAATACCAGTTCATCATCGGCGGCCAGTGGGTCGCGCATCCCGGCAATATCATCGACTATACCGTCAACATCACCCGGCCCGATGATCCGCTCATGGAGGGAATCACCGATTTCCCCTACACGTCGGAGCAGTACTACATGCACGTCGATCCTTCGAACGAAGTGCTCGCCACCACGACCTTCACCGGCGACTATGCCTATTGGATCAATGGCGTCGTGATGCCCGTCGTCTGGAAGCGCCACTATGGCAAGGGCCGTGTCTTCTATTCCTCGCTCGGCCACCAGGCCAAGGAATTCGATGTGCCGCAGATGAAGACCATCTTCCGCCGCGGCGCCAACTGGGCGGCCCGCTGACGATCGCTACACTCTGGCCCCGCCGCGATGTGCGGGGCCAGCCATCCTTGCGCAGCAGGTCTTGGCGATAACAAGAAGCATCCGGCGCGAGCATTGGTGCAGGGATCAAATTTCAACGATTTCCGCCTATGGGTCCGCAATCGCAAACAGCGTGATTGATCCGCACACCATGCCGCATAAGCACAACGCCGCCCGCCGTCATCGCATCTGCAAGATGAAATTCAGGGTGACGAACTGGCGGGAGTATGAAGCGGGCCTTCGCCGTCTCGGCAGTCTGACGCTGTGGCTGACGCCGGAAGCACTTGCCGGATGGGCTGCGCCACGACGCAAGACACGCGGTGGCCAGCCGCGCTATTCAGATCTCGCCATCGAAACCACCTTGACGCTCGGGATGGTGTTTCGGTTACCGCTCCGCCAGGGCGAAGGATTGCTGGGCTCGGTGCTTACGTTGATGGGCCTGGATCTGCCGGCACCTGATCACACGACCCTCAGCGGGCGGGCAAGAACCTGGAAGCCCGCCTGCCCAAGGCAATGGCCGTCAACCTGTGGCGGTTGGACCCCTTCATGTTCTGGTCGATAACACCGGGCTGAAGATCTATGGCGCGGGCCAATGGTTGGAAGAAAAGCACAGCGCAAAGTCCCGCCGTGGTTGGCGTAAGCTGCATGTGGCGCTTGATGCCGGCAGTGGCGAGATCATTGCGCATGCGCTCACAGATCACGACACCGGCGACGCCTCGCAGGTCGAGCCGTTGCTCGATCAGATCGACGATGAGATTGGCCAGCTCACCGCCGATGGCGCCTATGATGGCGATCCAACGTATGACGCCGTCCTGTGCCACAGTGCCGAGGCAAAGGTCGTCATTCCGCCGCGATCAACTGCGGTCGCAAGGCAAGACACAGAATCGCCAAACCAATGGGATCGTCATGTCGCATCAATCCAAACGACGGCCGGCTGAAATGGCAGGCCTCCACCGGCTATGGCAAGCGGGCTTTGGTTGAAACGGGGATGGGCAGATATAAGAGCATCATCGGGCGGCGTTTGCAGGCCCGGGCATTCCCCGCTCAACAGACGGAGGCTGCCATCGGCGTCGCCATCCTTAACCGAATGCTCATCTGTGCACGCCCGAAATCCGTGCGGTGCAAGGCGACGACGCCGGCGACAAAATGACCCGTCATCAAAGACTGAATAGCGCCTGCATAACTATCCGCGCACCAACGCCGCAAAAGACGGCACATCGTCCGCCCCGAGAATTGCAAGCGATGCAGGGCAATGAGGCGTACGACGACAAACGTGGGACCGCCCCGAACTGATGCTCAAGATCAGCTGGTCCAGAGCTCGCTGAATCGTGTCGCGACTATCTCGTCTGGATCCAGCTTTCGCTCTGTCAGCCCATTGGCGCCAGCGAACCTGTTAAGCCCTTCGATTGCCTCCGCCCCGATGTCCGCTGTGTAATAAGGACTATCCCGGGCCACAAGGGTGGGAATGAGTTCGGTCTGATCCTTAGGGAAGAGGAGGTCGGCACCCACCTGTCGTGCGAGGGATGCGTCCGCTTTCAACGCCTCCTGTGTCGCCCGTATTGCGCGGATGGCGGCAGCGGCAATTTCAGGTTCATTCTTGATCAGCGCGTCTGTTACCGTGAGGGCAGCGAAGTTGTAGTATTGCGCTCCGTGCGGTCCATCGCCACGTCGCAGATCGAGATGCAACTTGGCGAGACCGGCCTTCTCTGCCAGGGCAAGCCGCATGCCATTGCCCCAAAACGCATCCGCATGGTTTTGCTCGATGGCTTTGACGCCATCGAGGCTATGCCATTCCGACTCCGACGCTAGGCTCTCGACGATCTGCACGTCATCGAGGTTCAAGCCCGCCTCCATCAGCATGTGTCGCAGCGCCGTCCGGGGAAACTTGAACGAGGATGCTATGCGCAGACCCTTGAGGGCAGCGACGTCACCGCGAGGAATGTCGATATCCTTGCGGATCCCCATGAACCAGTAGGAATATTGCGCGAGGGCGCATAAGAGCTTGGCGCCTTTCCACATTGGAAAGGCTCGCGTCGCCGCGAACGCCGGGCCACCAAAAAAGTGGATTGAACCGTCTTTGAGTTTCTCTGGCCCGCTTTTAGCGCCATATTCCGGCACGAATTCTACATCGACGCCCTCCGCCTTGAAGAACCCCAGTTTTACGGCCGCCGTCGCGACGAAATATGAAGGGGAATCCACATCAGCGACCATCAACCTATACATTTTATCCTCCAATAGCTTCAATCTTTTGAGCTCTAACTTTTTGCGGTTTCGAATTAAGCCTGGCGCCTTGCCGTAGGCGCCACCGATCTTCCAAGGCGGGTCAATTGCCGGGTCGCAAATTGAGATTGAGCGACCAATTTATCCGCGCAGACGTGCTGCAACTTCCCGACGCGGTTATCGCAACAGGTTTTCAATCCCGGAACTCAGACTGAAAACCGCTGTGTCGTGTCCTGGCAAGCCTGCAATCGTTAGACCCGTGGGTGCGTCGCCTTGTCTGTGCATTGGAATTGAGATAGCGCATCCATCCAACAGATTGATCGTCGTTGAGTTTCTGAGCACAAGAAGATTCTGGTCGGTGAACGACTGGTCGTCGTTCAGCTCCGAAATCGCCGGAGCGACTATCGGAACGGTGGGGAAGAGGATGGCATCGAAGTCTCGGATCCTTCGGGTCACACCGGCGATGTAGGCTTTGCGGGCAGCCTGTAGATCTATGTAGTCTGCGGCAGACATCTGCTGGCCGCGCTCAATCCGCATCTTGATGCGCGGATCGTAGCGATCCGGATACCGGTTCAACAAGTCGCGATGCCAAGCAAAACTTTCCGCGGCGGCAAAGCCGCCCTTGGCATTGATGCGGGCGATATCGGCAAATTCGGGGATGTCGATCTTCGTGATCCTAGCACCGGCTCTCGATAGAACGGACAAAGCGCGATCGAAGTCGGCGGAAACCGTCGCGTCCATCCGGTCGAGGACCAGCGTGTTCGGCACGGCAAGCCGTAATCCTTCAATGGATGCGCGCACAATATTTCCAAGCGAGCTGTCGGCGATAACAGCATCCAACGCTGCGCAGCAGGCAACGCTCCGGGCCAGCGGGCCGACGGAATCGAGACTGGTCGACAGCGGAACTGCTCCATCTGTCGGCACGCGCCGTGCGGTCGGCTTGAAGCCGACAATGCCGGTAAAGGCAGCCGGAATCCGGCATGATCCGCCCGTATCCGTGCCGAGGGTCGCATATGCCATTCCGTCGACGACCGACACGGCGCCACCGGAAGTCGAGCCACCAGGAACGCGCCCCGTTTTCCTGTCCCAAGGGTTGCGTGGCGTATCGAAATGCGGATTGAGACCCAGGCCGGAAAAAGCGAACTCGCTCATGTTGGCGCGGCCGATCAATACGAAACCGGCACTGCGGAGACGTGCCACAGCCGGCGCATCCTCCGTTGCCGGCTTCGCCTCCGACAGGACTTTGGCGCCAGCTTTGGTGACCTGACCCCTAACGTCGAACAGGTCTTTGATCGATATGGGAATGCCGGCGTACCGGGAGGGTTCCGCGCCTACCGCCCGAAGCCTGTCCATTGCATCTGCCTGAGCGAGCGCAGTTTCTCGATCGGCCGCGATGAAGGCCCGCCGACCCTCACCCGCCGGATCTTCAATCCTCTGGAGGCAGGCTTCGACGAGCGCGCGACTCGTCGTCCTGCCATGCGCCAGATCTTCGGAAAGGCTTCTCAAAGTGGCATCGGGGGACATCGCGCTACGCCTCAAGCCGGATCGAAATAGTGAATTTCGAGAAGCAGGCAGCCGGTCTTCGACAGGAAGGGACCATGGAATGCGCCCGGTGGACGGCAGGCATAGGTAAAGGGCGCGAAGGCTTCGCCGCCCTGCCCGTTTTCGTCGTTACCGACAGTCAGATCGCCGGAGACAAGGAAGACCTCCTCCCAATAATCGTGAACGAAGGGCTTGGTCGTGAAGGTGCCGGCGTCGAAACGCAGCAGGCGTGTGCGACTGCCTTTCTTGTTCGTCTCGTCCAATGAGCCGGATATGATTTTCTGCTGGATGCCGGAAGGATAGCCTTGTGGTACTTCCCAGCCGGAAGACATATCCAACGTATGAAATTCGTCGTGTAATTTATTGATTGCCATGGATTCATTTCCTTTCGTATCGCGCATTACGCAGCGTTCCAGAAGTGGCTGAACCGGGTCGCCACGATGTCGTCATAGTCGACGTCGTTCTTGAGAAGCCCGAGATCGCGTGTGAAGCGGTTCATCCCCGAAACGGCCTTTTGGGAGATCCGTGGGCTGTAATAGGGAAGATCACGGCGGATCAGCTCGGTGATGAGACCCGCCTCGGTTGGCGGGAAGAGCGCCTTGCCCGCCGTCCCCGCCCGTCCGACGTCGGCCCTAAGAGCCTTCTGCGTGGCGACGATGCCCTTTACCATCGCCGCGGCGGCTTCCGGCTTCTCGGAGATGAGACGGTCGCTGGTCGCAATAGACGAAAACGTGTAGTCGAAGCAGCCTGCGGGTCCGTCGCCGCGGCGGACATCCAGCACGACCTTGCCGACGCCGCGTGTCACGGCCACTTCCGTGCCCATGCCGTTCGCCCAGAAGCCGTCGATCTTGCCTTCTCCCAGCGCTTTTGCCGCAGTCAGCCCGAAGTTGACACCGGCACCAACTGCGCCCGGTACCGGCGCAATGGTAACCTCGTCGCGCTGTTCATCGATGCCGGCAGCCTTCAGCAGTTCCTTCAAGCCCATATCGACCCAGGGGGCCGCACCGATGCGCTTGCCCTTGACGATGCTGAGATCACCTTTCACGGGGTTGAGATCGGCGCGCATGACAAGAAACCAGTACATGCCCTGCGCCTGCGCGCAGAGAAGCTTGCAGCCCTTCCAGTCGGGAAATGCCGCAAGAGCCGAATGGGCAGATCCGCCAACGAAGTCGACTTCGCCGTCGCGGAGCGCTTCATACGCTTTGCTCACCGGAAAAATCAGTTCGAGGCTGATATCGAGGCCGAGGTCTCGAAGGAACCCTAGTTCGACCGCCGCGGCGGCGGGAAAATATGAATTGGAAATGAGATCGGGGACAGCGATACGCATGGTCCTGCTCCAATTTCTGTTACAGGTCTATCGGAATGAGATCAAAGTAGCGGATCGCTTAATTGCGATCCGTCAGTTCGTATTGCCACGGCGCCACCCAGCGCTCGACGAGGCTCACGAGGCCGTTGAGCAGCGTCGCCAGGATCATCAGGACGAAGATCGGCACGAACATTGTCGCCGTGTCGAAATTGTTGGCGGAGTTGATGATGATGCCGCCGAGACCCGAGATCGCGGTGAAGAATTCGGCGATCACCATCGCTACCACGGCGCGGCCGACGGCAAGCTTGATGCCCGTCATGATGTAGGGCAGCGTCGCCGGCAGCACGATCCTGCGGATGATCACCGAATTCGGAGCCACCAGGGCACGGCCGACTTCAATCAGCGTTTTCGGCACAGCCCGAACGCCAAGCCACGTGTTGATGCAGATCGGGAAGACCGACATCAGGAAGACGATCGCAGCCTTGACCATGAAGCCCAGTCCGAACCAGAGGATCAGCAGCGGGACAAAAGCAACGAGCGGCATCGCGTTGCCGGCGGTGATGTAGACACCGACGGCATTTTCGAGAATGCGTGACCGACCGATGATGAGACCAAGCGGCACGCCAATGACGATCGACAGCGCAAAGCCGACGGCAAAGGCCTGCATGCTCGTCATCAGCGCTGTCGGCAGCTCTCCGGAAACAAGAAGTCCCCAGAAGGCGATCGCGATTGCGGATGGGTAGGATCCGAAGATTGGATTGATATCGTGGCCGAAAATCTGCCAGACGGCGATAATAACCACGAGCGAGATCGTCGTGATCATCCAGCCGGGCATCTCTCGGGGCTTTGCAGGCTCGATATCGTCTTCGGCAGTTTGCTGCGTTTCCGATCGAAAGGCCGGTGTTGCCATGATGCTGTTTCCTTTCATCGTTCAACCTTCAGTGCACGCTATCGGGCAGTTCGTGGAGCGCGCGCCAGATCCGGTAGCGCGCCGCCGCAAATTCCGGCGAACCGCGCAAGGCCCCGAGGTCGCCTCTCGGGCGGGGCAGGTTGATGTCGATAACTTCCTGAACCGTGCCGCTGCGCATGACGATAACGCGATCCGCCAGAAGCACGGCCTCGTCCAAATCGTGGGTCACGAACAGGATCGTCTTGTTCGTTCGTGCGTGAACTTCCAGAAGCTCGCTCTGCAATCCTTCCCGCGTCTGGGCGTCGAGAGCGCCGAAAGGCTCGTCCATCAGGAGAACAGACGGATCGATAGCGAGAGCGCGGGCAATGCCAACGCGCTGTTTCATGCCACCCGACAATTGGTGTGGCCGCCGGTCGGCTGACTCTGCCAACCCGACCAGATCCAGGTAGCGCATCGCGGTTTCCTGCAGCTGCGCGCCGCGCATTCCCTTCATTTCCAGGCCGAACATCACGTTCTGCAGGGCGCTCAGCCACGGCAGCAGTTCTGCATGCTGGAAGACAAGGCCGCGGTCATGGCCGCAGCCGTTGACATCGCGACCATCAACGACCACGCGGCCGCGCGTCGCCGATTCCAGTCCCATGGCGATCCGCAAGGCAGTCGTTTTCCCGCATCCACTGGGTCCGATGAGGACGGCGATTTCACCGTCCCTGATGTCGATATTGACCGATGATAGGGCCCTTACCGTTTTGATTTCATTGTTGATGCGCAAGTTGAAACGCTTGGACACATCGACGAGGCTGACTTGGCCCATCTTCGATCCCCTTATTACTTTTTGACGAGCGTCAGCGCCTGATCACGAGCGCTGGTATCGATGAGCTTGGTGAGGTCATTGGGCGTCTTGAGGTTCTTGGTCTTGACGAGCAGATCCTGCATCCAGCTAAGCTTTTCGGCGGGGACAGGCATCGTGCTGTCAACCGCATGATATTTCTGTACTTCGTCGAACATATCGGCGGCGCGCGTATCGTTCGGATCGGCCTTGGTCAGTGTCTTGGTCAGCGCGATCGACTCGTCACGATGATCGAGCGCGTATTGAACGCCTTGCATCTGCGCGGCCAGATAATGCGCGAGCTCATCCTTGCGGGTTTCGAGCGTCTTGCTGGTCACATAGGTGCAGAAGCGCAGGAAGTTCGGGGCTACGTCCTGGGCGTGGACGAGCAGCTTGACGTTGTTTTCCTTGGCGAAGTCGATGAATTCGGTCGAGGCGGCTGCGGCATCGACGACGCCTGTCGTCAGAGCGCGCATGCGATCGACGTCGCTACCCATCTGCGTGAAGCTCACCGACGACGAGGCAAGGTCGTTTGCCTGCAGAACGGCACGAGTGATCAGATCCGGCAGCGAGCCGGGGCCGGAAATCGCCAGCGTCTTTCCGGCCAGGTCCTTGGCGGAGTTCAGGCTCGGCTTGGAGAAGATCGCGTAGGTCAGACCCGGCCAATAGCAGCCGACGATCTTGATGTCGGCGCCGCGGGAGGCGGCCAGCAGCGGGCCGCCAGGGCTGCCTTCATAGCTGTCCAGTTCACCCGCGATGAGCGCCTTGAGCGCCAGCGCATCCCCGGTGAACTGCACGACATTGAGATCGATGCCCTGGTCCTTCGCGAAGCCCTTGTGATCGGCCATCAGCACGATCCCAGCATCGCTCTTGGCCTGGACGGTTCCGTGGCGCCACGGCTTTGCATCCTCGGCCGAGGCTGCACTCAGCGTTACGCAGGACAGCAATGCGGTTGCTGTCAAGGCGATGATGTTCTTGATGCTGTTTTTCATGTTCCACTCCTTTTTTATATGGGCTCTATGGCCGTTTGTCGGTTTAGCTGCTGATGCTTGCGAGAATAGGGATCAGGCGGCGTCCCCCACGCTCTTCATGTCCGAAAGATGCGCGATGATCTCGTCGACATGCATGACGTCGGCGTATTTGTGGTGCATATCGAACAGGTTGACCTTGTGAGTGAGCGGTGCCCGGTCGAAGGTGCATTCTTCAGCGACCGTCACATGCAGTCCGGAGGAAAAGGCCTCGATCACGCTGGCGCGCACGCAACCCGACGTCGCCTCGCCGCAGACAATCACGCTGCGGACCCCGAGCAGGTTCAGATGCGAGAGCAGCGGCGTGCTCTGGAACATGCTGGCACGCTGCTTGCGGATCACCACATCGGTCGGTAGCACCTCGAATTCGTGATAGATGTCATAGTCGCCGGGCATGACCGGATGCTGGGTACGCTTGGTCGACACCGTGTTCGGCGGCTTGCTGTGCGCGGCAATGTCCTTGGTGCAGAAGAAGACCGGGAGCCCGGCCCGACGCGCGGCGGCGAGCAGGTGCTTCGTCGGTTCGATCGCCTGATGGGCATATATGCCGCAGCTGTTCGGGTATTGCTTTTCCAGCTCGTAAGGGGAGCCCGGACCACCCTTGTAGACGATATTGTAGTGATCGATCATCAGGAGCGCCGGATGCGGGCCGACGAAGGTCTCCCGGCGATAGGTCGCGTAGAGCTCGATATCCTCCGGAGGAATGACGTCCTTCCAGCAGTGATCTTCGAATTTGTCGATGGACGCCATGCTGATTTCCTATTCCGCTATCGATCACATCCGCCCTTCGCCGCGCGTCGCGGCCGGTAAGGCGTACCGCCCGTATTCCGCGGTCAGCGTGGCACAGGCTCGTTCATGGCAACGATCTCCCGGGGATCGAGATAGCCGCGCTCCGGCCCACCGGACGGCGCATATTTGTTCGGGGAAGCAGGAATGGGCGACGGTTTTTCGGACATGATGCGACGTCTCTAGTTGAGATGATTTGAAAGCCAGGCGGCGAGGGAAAAGAGGTTCTCGTCGGCACCGGCAAATCCGATAATCTGCAGGCCGAGCGGCAGCTTTCCCATCCGCAGCAAAGGCAATGACAATGCCGGCACGCCGAGCAGCGAGGCCGGAACGGCGAAGGTGGCGTCGCCCGTCGAGGCGAGGCCGAGCGGCGCGACATCCGGCGCCGACAGCGTGATGGCGGCATCGTAATGTCCGGCAAGCACGGCATGGACACTCCGCGCGGCATCGCGCTCGGCAAGCGCCCTGCCGTAATCTTCCTGGGACATGGCTTCCGCCTGCCTCAGTCTGGTTTGCATCACGGGGCTCAGCTTGGCGAAATCGCGGTCCCGATATGTATTGAGCGGCCAGCGCGACTCCCAGGCGTTGATCCGCCGGCTGAGTTCCTGTGCGTGCTCGATTGCACTTTCCAGCTCAGCGAGCTGCGGATCGCTTTCGGCATCGGCGATATCCAGTCCGACGAGGGCCAGCCGATCACAGGCGCGAGAAAAGGCATCGATCGCCTCCTGCGGTGCGGATGGCCAGCCGGCCGTGCGCACCAGGGCAAGCCGGGCGGGACGCTGCATCTTCGGCAGGGCCATCGGGCCGGACAGGCCCTGGTATCCCGCATCTCCGCCGCAGCGCGCGGCAATTTCGCGGGCCACCTGCCAGGTATCGGCGAGATCCGCGCCCAATACGCCGATCGCGCTCTGGCTCATATAATCGTGGCTGCCGCCGCGATTGAGGGCGTGGACCGTCGGCTTGAAGCCGATGCAGCCACAATAGCCGGCCGGTCGGATAATGGATCCGATGACCTGGGTTCCAAGCGCCGCGCTGAGCATGCCGCAGCCCACCGCAGCAGCAGAACCGCTGCTCGATCCGCCGGGTGTCCGCTCACGGTCGTGAGGATTGCGCGTCTTGCCCGGCTGGGTTGCCGCAAATTCCGTGGTCACCGTCTTGCCGACGATGATTGCACCGGCTTCCCGCAATGCCTTGACGCTAGCCGCATCCCGGTCCGATCGCCAGCCCTCGAACAGAGGCGACCCCATGCCGGTCGGCATGTCGATCGTCTCGATGATATCCTTGATGCCGAGCGGCATCCCGTCGATCGGCGAGATCGCCCTTCCCAACCGCCAGCGATCCGCTGCCGCATCTGCCGTCTGCCGCGCGCCCGCCATATCCAGTTCGACGAAGGCGCCGATATCGGTCTCCCGCTCGTCGATGACGGCCAGGCAGCGTTCCAGAAACGCGCGCGGGGTATCATTTCCCGCGGCGAAAGCCGGAGCGGCCTTGAGATAGGGCCGTGTGCTGGAAGGGGCAGCGGCAACGGACATCAGGCCGCCTCCAGGCTCAGGTTCGCGACCCGGCGCTGGGCCGACAGCATCGAGGCGCGCAGCAGAAACCCGCGTGCCTTGTCAGGATCGGCTGCGACCTGCGACAGCTGGTCAAAATTGCGCTGACGCGTTTCCTCGTCTCGGGCCTCAAGCTGCCGCTTGTTGGCAATCGACTGTTCCTGGACGAATTCGGTGGCAACGGTGCGCCGCTGCAGGCTGTAGAGATCGAGCAACCGATCGTCAGCGCCATTCAGCAAGATAGCGAGTAACTTCTCACAGAGATTGCCAGCATCCTGAAGGCCGCCGTTCAGCCCCATGCCACCGATCGGATTGTTGACGTGCGCTGCGTCGCCAGCAAGCACCACGCGGCCGGACCGGAACGTCGTCGCGACGCGCTGGTGTGTCGTATAGAGATTACGATGGATGATCTCGTAGGGCTGTTCGGACGGGAAGAATTTCTGAAGCCGCGCCTGCACCGCCTCGTCGCTCATCAGCTCGGCTTCCGGCAGCGCCGGATTGGTCGGGAAAACCGCCCGCCACAGGCCGGGCGGTGCGTCTGCTGCGACCTTGAAGCAATTGCACCATTCGTCCGGATCGGCGAAGTAGCTGCGATAGGAGTAGCCGCGATGTTTGAGGAAATCGAATGGCGTCGTAAGAACGATGAACCGTTCGTCCCAGGTAAAGCCTTCGAAGGCGATATTGAATTGCTTGCGTACGATGCTTCGGCCACCATCCGCACCGATCAGATATGATCCTTTGTGCGTGGTGATTCCTTTCGGACCCTTGACGGAAACCTGGACACCGTCCGTCGACTGCTCGACCGAGAGCACTTCGTGCTCGAACAGAACCTCGACATTGGCAAGCTGCGTCACGCGCTCGAGCAGCAGCTTCGACGTCTTGAATTGTTCGCACTGGATCACGTAAGGGAATTTGGTTTCGCCGACGAGCATGGCATGGTCGAACTCGGCAACGAGACGTCCCGATGGACGATCCCAGAATTGGAAGATGGGCGCGACGAGGCCGACCCTTGCCATGTCCTCGACCAGACCGTCGACGGCAGAGAGAACCTCCAGGGTCGCCGGATGGGTCGTGGCTGCCCGCGGATCACGCTGCAGTGTCGCATTGACATCGAATACCCGCACGCTAACGCCCTGCCGTCCAAGCAGGAGAGCGCAGAACAAGCCGACCGGGCCTCCGCCGGAAATCAATACTTGCGGGTTCGTCGTCATTTCGAGCCTCCTTCATTCCACACCGGCATCGATTGCCCAGGCGCCGCACTTCTTATGATGTTTCGCTGGAAGTCCTCGATATGCAGACGCATCGCCTGTTCGGCGGCATCGGCATCGCGATCGAGAATGGCCGTCAGGATCGCCTGATGCTCTTCGTAAACCTTCTGCAGATGACCCGGCGCATTGAGCGAGATGATCCAGAAGCGCAGTGAGCGGTCGTGCAGACGGCCAAGTTGCTCACCAAGCACATCGTTGCGCGATGCCTGCGCCAAGATGCCGTGAAACTCGCGATCGAGCGCCATCATCATTTCATTGTCACGGGCCGCCATGCCGTCCTTGGAACGCGCAAGCACATCGGCCAATTGATCGATCTCGGTCTGACTGGCTCGCGTTGCGGCGAGCCGCACGCCGTAACATTCGTTGAGCAGGCGCACTTCGATGATCTGCATGACCTCATCGAGGCTGATCGGCTTGACGATGATACCCTTGCGCGGCATCACTTCCACGAGCCCCTCGACCTTCAGGCGGTCGATTGCCTGATGGACAGGTGTGCGGCCGATGCCGAGCGTTGCCGAAACGAGTGCCTCGTTGAGATACTCCCCCGGCTTGTAGGCACAGGTCGTAATCCTCTGCTTGATCATGTCGTAGGCGACATCGCGAAGTGAGCGACGCCCGCCCTCCTCCTCGTCCGTGCCCAGGTTCGGCAATGTCGTGATTTTTGGCGACATCAGCCAGCCACCGGAAGTGTGATGATGTCGTAGGCGTGGCTGATCCTGCGGTCGCGGACCGGATCTTCTATTTCGATCTCGAAGCGGCTCGACGGGCGTATCCCGCCATGCACGGCAAGTGTTCCACCGAACATGAGCGAGCCGTCCTCAAGACCGCCGTCATTCCAGCGACTGAGCAAGCCGTCGGGAGGAAGCATGCCGGCCACCGACCCTTCCTGGTAGACAGCCCGCTGACCATTTTCGTGAATGTAGGAGCGCAGGACGAGCTTGTCCCAGTGCGATGCGACATCTTCATATGCCCAGAATTCCGGGGAGATCGGCTTGTCGCACATCTGCTTCGAGACGGTCACGCTATAGGTTTCGACCTTGCGGTCCGTATGGTCGGAACCGACGCCGACCCACATCCGCCCGTCAACTTTCATCAGCACGAATTCGACTTCGCCGCTGGAATCTTCGCCACTGACCTCGACCGCGTTCTGTGTGGTCAACCGGGTGGAGGCGACCCGATAGAAGACCGGCGTCGAAGCGGGGCGCTTGACGCCCAACTCCTCCAGTTCGGCGATGTGCTTTTCAAGCGCAGCGGTGTCGCGACCGGTCCAGCCGGCGACGATTGCGCTTTGGATATCGATTTCGCTTTGGTTGACCTCAGAGCCGCTGTGCAGAACTGCCGGGAAGGAGAAGATGGGTGGTTTCACTCCGAAGTTCCTCTTAAATTTTTCTTCCATCACAGTGATATTTCACACCGATATCTAAGGACTGGCCGAAAAAATAGTCAAGGCAAAAAAATGGGCAAAGGAGCGAATTTATTAGAGCTGATTTTCGAGGAGAATTTTATCCACGGTAAGCGATTGAAAAAACTATGTATGTTGCACAGGCTCCAAGCCCTCTCCAGCTTCTCCGTCGACTGAATTGACCCGAAATCCTCGTCTGCAGCGCCCGACGCTGTCTTGACAACTATTTTCACAAGATATCATCTCATATGAAACTAATTGGCCAGCGGACATTGGGACCCGGATGAACGCCTTTGAAGAGAAGTTCAATAACGAGGAATTCCTGCTTTATCTGCTGCCATCGGTGGCACGAAAAATGTCCCGTACCTGCGATGCGGTCTACACGAAATTCGGCATGAAGATCACGGAATGGCGCCTTCTCGCGCAGATCAGCAGGTTCGGCAGCATTTCCGCCAAAGAGATCAGCGAACGTATTTCGCTGGATCAGGTGAGCATCAGCCGCGCGGCGCACAGCTGCGTCAAGCGCGGTTTGATAAAAGAGATTCCCGATGCTGATGATCGTCGAAGCAAGAAACTGGCTCTGAGCAAAGACGGCGAATCCTTCATGGACCGGTTTCTCCCGCGCGCCTGTTTGCTCGCCGAAGCGATGGAAAGCGGACTGTCCGCCGAAGAGGTCGCGACGCTGAAAACCCTTCTGAAGAAACTCGACGGGCACCTCAAGACGATGTCGCAGGTCGCGGAGGCGGATGCCGCTGCCTGACGTCCCGGGTCGACCTGTTTTCGAGATTGGGAGTTATACGGATATGATCAACTGGCGGGCGCCACATACCATCAGCCGCGAAGAGCTGGTTTTGACCTCCGAGAAGCTGCTGGCCCGGCCAAGCATGCCGATCGTGGAAACCGAACATATCTTCCGCATCGAGGCGCTTGAGCTCGAATGGGACATCGGCGTCATGTCCTATGCCCCGCTCGACAAAAGCAGAATACCGACCGGCATCGACGGCCGAAAGATCGGTTTTTTTCTGCTTCACGGCGGCGCCGCCGACTTTCGCTTCATGGCACCCCTGGCACGCCTTCTTGCCGGCAAATACGGATATCACGTCGCAAGCATGACCTATCCCGGCCGGCTGAACCTCAACGACCCTTCCCGCGACTGGCCAGGAGATACGATTGCCCCTGACGGATCGGTGCGCCTGCCGATCTGGCTGGCCGGCGAGAATATCTCGCAGGATCAGGTGGAGGTCGTCGAGGACCAGACTTTGCGTGCGCGTTACGGCACGCGCACCAATGCCCGGGCCAGACCGGGAACGCGGTTCTACGATCGGATGGCCGCCTGGCCCGTTGCCTTCGAGCTCGCGATGAAGACGGCCTGCGCCCGCCAGTTTCCGGAGGATCAATATTCGATCTACGTGCACGGCCATTCGACCGGCGGCCCGTTCGCGCACATGTTGACCCAGCGCGTCGGAAACATCGTGGGCGTGGTCGGCATGGAGAACTCGCCCTTCGGTTACATCTACCAGCGGATGCTGGACATCGAATGGCCGGTTCCCTTCAACGACCTCTATATCAGGACCTGGCGCGACATCGCCCGCTATTCCGGTGCGGAGATCTATCATCAGGAGGGCGCGCAGGCGCTGATGCGGCTGCCCTGGCTGATCGAGGACGTCTTCGCAAAATGGGAGAGAGGGAAGACCCAGCCGAATTTCAAGGCGGAATATCCGATCCACTATGCATCCGTTCCGGCACTGACGGCCGCTGCCCGCACCGCAGCGACCCGCCTGAAGCTCGGTGAGGCCGCGACCGACGAGCTTGTCGCACGCTATATCGGCTACACTCGGGAGCTCTCGGGGCCGAAGCCGGTTCCGCCGATCCTTCTCAGCATCGCCAAGTTCAGCCGGGACCATCGTCCCGAGATCTACGAGTCGGTGGTTCTGCCGAGCTTTGCGGACATCAGGCCCGCGCCGCGCGTCGAGCTTAGCCGTTTCGATGCCGGCACGCATGCCTATGAACGTGCGGAAGACGGCCTGCCCTTCGGGCTTGTTCCCGCCATGGTCGAGCTGTGGAAAGAGGCGATCGACGCCGGCTATTTCACGCCGCGACCGCTGTGACATTCGGCGACCGTTCCTGTCTGAGGGAGATCAGGCCAGAACGGAACGTGCTGAGAAGAGACGACGCACCGGCGCGGACATCCAGCCCGACGTCCTCGGGGATATGAAAGGCAATCGTCAATCGGCCCGACCGTCGCCGCAAAAGGGGCGCGGCCTAACCATAAAAAGGGAACGTACAATCATGAATATCAGGCGCAGAATCATCGGAGCTTGCCTCCTCACGTCCGTCCTGCTTTCCAGCGCAACTGCGATGGCACAGCAACTGCCGCAGTGGAAGCACGGTATCACCGCCTCCGATCTCGACTCGGCCTTCACCACGCTGGCGTCGACCCGCGACTTCGCGAAGAAGCAGGGTATCGATATCACATTCGTCAAATTCAACAGCGACGCGATCGCGCTCAAGGCGCTCATCGCCGGCGAGATCGACAGTTACGAAGGCAGCCCGGGCAGTCCGCTAATCGGCATGTCGAAAGGCGTGGACCTGCGGATGGTTGGTTGTTACTGGCCGGGCCTAACCTATGGAATCTACAGCAAGGACAGCATCAAGACGCCTGCCGAACTCAGCGGCAAGACGATCGGCATTTCAGCTCCAAGTTCGTTGCCCGACATACTGACGCGCGTCATCCTTGCCAACAGCAAGGTCGACCCGAGGAGCGTCAATTTTGCCGCGCTCGGCACCGATGCCGCCCGCTTCAATGCGCTTTATGCCGGTTCGGCCGACGCAGTCGCCGCCTCCACATCCTATGTGCCAGTCGTCCAGAAGAGTTACCATCTTCTCGCCTCCGCGCTCGAGGATGCACCCGAATTCCTGCGCCTCTGCACCTATATGACACCGGCTGTTATTCATGACCGCCATGATGCGGCAACCCGCTTCATGGCTGCCGAAATGAATGCGATAAAGTACGGCCTGCAGCATCGCGACGAATTCCTGGATTACGCCCGCAGCGCCGCGAAGCTGCCGGCCGAAGATCCGCGGCCAGCCTACATTTTCGATGAAGCGGTGAAATACAAGGCGATCGATCCTGCGATGACGATCCCCGTGGACCGCGTGAGGTGGCTGAAGGAGCTGCTCGAAAAGACAGGAAGTATCACGGCCGATTTCGACGCCGCAAAGATCGTCGACGACACGGTCCGCCAGGATGCGCTGACACGAGCCGACAGCCACTAGGACGGCGAGCCTCACGCACATAATTCGAACGTCTTTCCGAACACGAATGTGCGTTTTCCATGGAGACGCCCAACCCCGAAAAACCGCCCTACCGGTTTCCGTTACGCTTTACGGCATGCTGGGCGTATCGCAGCCTGGCATGAATTGCGGGAAGGGTTGGGCGTCAAAGTCAATCTTGTCTTGTTCGTGACATGGATCCTTCAAAACGGGTGTGCCGAGAACTTGCTCATCAGGCGGACCTGAACCGAACCTACATTCGGTCTTTAGGGCGCAGCGTTTACCGCCCAACCATTGAAGACGTGGATCGTTTTGCAACCGTTTTGGGAGTTGATGCGGCTGAGTTGGTCAAAAAATCGTGGGTACTAAGCCCCCCGTGCGCGTTGCGAACGCGCGCTGATCTCTATCTGGGTCTATCGCGCGGGCTCCGACTAAGAGAGGGCGCTCTTGAAAGGAGTCGAACCGTGCACCCGAAATTTCGTTTCTGCAGCGTAAGACGAATACGGACGATGCCAGGCTGCGCTATTCCTCCGACAAGGGCTTGCAGAATTACAGGATAACGCCGCTGTTTATCCCATTGACGGAGTATAATGATGGAGACGGGGCCTGGAGAAATCTGTCAATCGACGTCGCCATCGACGACCTTAAGGTCCGACCTTCCGCCTTCGTCAGGTTGATCGCCGGCTGGATAAGATGTGCGAGGCCGTCCAGCGTGAGAAGCTCGAATGAATGCCGAGGAACTCGCCGACCTGGCCACGGCGCAACCGAACAAGATTTTCTTTTCTTTTCGTTGTCCGGCACGACCGATAGGAAACTGTAGCGCCCACAGGCAGCATCTGGCTTCCGCACTTGTCAAAAGAGTCTAGTCCATCATTTATCGGGGGATAGTGAGCTCCGTTTCTTCTGTATCTACTACGAAGAATCCGCCGCGCCATCTGGTGCTTGCGCCCTCGGCTTCGGTGCTCTCACGAACAAGATGGAGGACCGGGTTGCCGAGATCGAAGAATGGCGGGAACTGAGACTCGGAGCGGAACTCCCCAAGGCCTGAATTGCGGGAGCGCGAGCTGGCAACTGGTTTAACACGCGCCCGTTTGAGGTTGGTGGCAAGCTTCGGCTTCACGAGCCGAAGCTTGCCAAGAAGTGACCGATCTCATGATCTAACCCCGCGTGAGCTGCCGATCTATTTGGCGGAGCGAGGTCGAAGTCAGCCGTCTGTTTGCTTCTTGATCCAGTCCTGAAGCCACACGTATGTGCTTTCATCAAACTTCACCGCGCCATGAAGCACATCGGCTGCCTGCTGGCCGAGCGCCTGCGGATAAGGGCCGACGATTTCGTCTGCTTTTTCCTTGTAGTCCGGCTTGGAAAGGTCTTCCACCACTGCCGCCATTGCCTTGTTGTAGGCTTCCACGACATCTGCCGGTGTTCCGGCCGGAAGTGCCAGTGCTTTGGAGGCCATGATATTCAGATTGAACACCGCCTTCCAGGCATCGAAGCCCGGCCCCTCGGGATCTTTTCCCATCAGCGATTTATAGACTTCAACGAATGTCGGAAGATCCGGAACAGTCGGATCGCGGACGATCGTCCCGTGCTCGTCGGCTATTCCGAAGGTGAAGAGCGGGATAGCATTTCCCGCCTGCACGAGTGGCGTTACCTGCGTGGGATAGGCCTGTGTAGAGTCGAAGTTGATGTTGAACTCGCCGCGCTCGAAGGACGGGCGCGCATCACCCCTGTTGATACCATAGATCGGCTTGACGCTCATTCCGAGCAGATCGAGACTGAGGAGGACTCGCATATCGCCGCCCGAAGGATTGTTGGCGCCCATGACGAGCTGCTTTCCTTTCAAGCCCTCAACGTCACCGGCCTTCTTCGCACCGATATCGGGGCGTCCATAGACCACGGTTCCGGCAGGCGAACTGATGATCGGAATCCAGCTATCGAGTTTGTATTTGACGCGCTGATCGCGGAAGACATAGTTCGACGTCACCGAAGCGGCGACGGCGATGAGTGTCATGCCATCAGGCTTGGCTCTTTGTTGGAATTGATTGCTGCCGGCAATCGCCCCTGCACCCTCGATGTTGGTCACGATAACTGTCGGTTTTCCCGGCAGGTTTGCCGAAATGAGCGGCGCCAGGAAACGCGCGTAGAGATCCGTACCGCCGCCTGCTTCATAGGGGACGACGATCTCGACCCTTTTGCCGGAGAAATCGGCCGACAAGGCCGGCATTGCCATCAGCAGACCAGCTGCCACAGCAGAAAAAAGTGATTTCACAACCATCTAAACCCTACCAAGTTTCATATGGTGAAATTGAATTCCAAAATATGGTATGGATCGTAAAATGGAAAGTCAAGCGCCCTTCCGAATTTTTCATCATATGAAATTGTCTTTCATCATTTGTTGACGCCAATCCAATTCGTGCTTAGCGTTCGCGAGGGATAGCTAGCGATCATAGGGGAGGAATATGGCCGTCGTTCTACAGGCTCTTGGTGAGCTGCTCACCTTGCAGCATTTTCTCTACCTCTGGCTCGGTGTGCTGATCGGCCTTGTCGTCGGAATCGTTCCGGGCATGGGAGGTGCCGCCGGCATGGCGCTTCTATTGCCTTTTGTCTACGGCATGGAGCAGGCATCCGCTCTCTCGCTGATGATGGGCATGCTCTCGACAACGGCGACGGGAGATACGTTCCCTTCCATTCTGATGGGAATCCCCGGCGGCTCTTCATCCGCGACGGTGCTGGACGGGTTTCCGCTGGCGCGACAGGGACACGCCGCACGTGCGCTCTCGGCGGCGTTTTCCGCATCTTTGCTGGGAGGTCTGGTCGGCGCCATTGTTCTTACGCTCTGTGTCTTCATTGCCCGACCGCTGATTCTGGGAATCGGCATGGGCGAACAGCTCCTGCTGATCGTTCTGGCACTCAGCATGGTCGGTTCTCTTACGGGCAACAGTCCGCTGAAGGGGCTGGCGGGCTGCGGTATCGGCCTCTTCATCGGCACGATCGGATCGGCGCCCGCGACGGGCGAACTTCGAAATGCTTTTCAGACGACCTATCTCAGCGATGGCGTACCACTGGTCGTTCTGGCGCTCGGCTTTTTCGCCATGCCCGAAATCATCGACCTCATGCGTCAGCGGTCGTCGATCGCGGAAGTCAAGACCCTGGGAAGCGGGTGGCGAGAGGGTATCGCCGATACGCTGAAGGAATGGTGGCTGATGCTTCGCGTCTCGGCGATCGGTTCCGTTATCGGCATCATGCCCGGCGTTGGCGCCTCTACCGCCGACTGGCTGGCCTACGGTCACGTCGTGCAATCCTCACGCGACAAGAGCATGTTCGGCAAGGGTGACATCCGTGGTGTCATTGCGCCGGAGGCCGCAAACCACGCGGTGCGCGGCGGCGATCTCGTTCCGACCCTGTTTCTCGGCATACCGGGTTCCGGTTCGATGGCGCTTTTGCTCGGTGCTTTCGTTCTTATCGGCCTCGAGCCCGGCTTCCAGATGGTTGGACCGCATTTGGATCTGACCTTCGTCATTATCTGGTCGCTCGCGCTTGCCAACGTCTTCGGCGCCGTCATCGCCATCGTGCTTGCCGGTCCGATCGCCAAGGTCACTCTTATCCGCTACGCCTACCTCGCACCGCTGATCATCGTGCTGATGTTCTTCACGGCCTACCAGGCGACCCAGGACTGGGGCGATATCATCACTCTCCTGGTGCTGATGGTGATTGGCCTTTACATGAAGCGCTTCGACTGGCCCCGCCCGGCTCTCGTCGTCGGTTTCGTTCTTTCGCAGGGCCTCGAGGCGAGCAGCTATCAGACGGTGCAGGTCTACGGCCTTCGCTTCATGGAGCGGCCCCAGGCCATGGTCATTGCAGCCCTCGTTGTTGCCTCCGTTGCCGCTAGCGTCTGGAGTGCAGTCCGCAAC
>NZ_JBNDHS010000048.1:0-48948 GCF_056755095.1 Rhizobium sp. SVR5-9E
GGTGATACACCGATCAAAACGCCCATCACGTTCATTCTCAAGGGCCCGACCCTCGTTACGGTGCGATACACAGAGCCGAAGCCCTTCGACATGTTCCTGTCACGGGCCCTGCGCGGAAATGGCGGCGGCGTCTCCTGTGCGAATGGTGAGATACTGATGACCGGCTTGATCGAGGCGCTGATCGACCGGATGGCCGATGCTCTTGAGCGTCTTGGCAACGAGATCGATGGGATTTCACGGGAAGTCTTCCGCAGCAAGATCGACAAGGCCACCAAGAAGACCCGAAATCTGCAGTCGCTCATCGAGCAGATCGGCCGGAAAGGCGACTTCCTGACCGTGGTTCGGGAGAGCCTCGTCAGCATTTCCCGCCTCGTTGCCTACCATGTCGCCGTTGAGAGTGGAGACCGCAAGCTGTTGAAGGAGACACGCCAGCGCATCAAGCTGATCCAACGAGACGCTGCATCGCTTGGCGAACACGCCTCCTTCATGGCCAACAAGATCAACTTTCTGCTCGATGCCACTCTCGGCCTGATCAATCTCGAACAGAACCAGATCATCAAGATATTCTCGGTTGCTGCGGTCGTGTTCCTGCCTCCGACCCTTGTCGCTTCCATCTACGGCATGAACTTCGACTACATGCCCGAACTGCAGCTCACGCTGGGCTACCCGCTGGCGATTGTCCTGATGGTGCTCTCGGCGATTTTGCCGTTCTTTTACTTCAAGAGGCGTGGGTGGCTGTAGCCGCTTGGCGGCAGGACGAATGTTCGACACTGCGGCAAGAAATCAAAGCTCTGACCCGTCGGACGCAGAATCCATCAACCGGTTAATCGCGGCCCTGTCCTGCACATCACGCAGCCCTTGATACGACGCCTTCGTCAAGGGTCAAGCAGTTTTACTTTCGTCGAAAATGCCGCGCCTCTTGAGTAAGCTGATGGCTCCAGTAAGCATGCCGACGACAGCCATCGATGCGACTAAGAGAGACGGATAACCGGTATATTGCGTTGGATCTGGTGTGGCGGTGAGATATTCGCAAGCTTCTACAGCGATCATCGCCAAGAGAGCCGCGGAAACGGTTGAATAATCCTTGGCGATGACGCGTTTGAAATTGAATTCCATGCCTTCGGTGGACTCAGCAAACTTACTGAAGTGGGGGATCCAGCGCGGTACATCCCGACAATAGGCGCGATAGCCTTCGCCAAACTTGTTCTCAAGAAAGGCCTCTTCCGCGTAAATTATGCACTGATAGATGAAGGCGAATAACGCAACACCGGAAGCGATCACCCAAGGGCTGCCATGTTTCAGGAATATGCCGCTGTAGATCAGCATGTTGCCGACATACAGGGGATTGCGGCAGATGCCGAACATCCCTCCTGTTACCAGATCCTTGGCATAGACCTTCTTGTTAAGGCCGCCCCGCCGGATATAGGCATAACCGATGACGGTGGCGCGCAAGGCTAGACCGGAAAGCACCATAAGCAGGGCAACAATATCTGTCGCCTGTTCAGCCAATCTGCTTCCAAATATCTCGGAGGGCGGCAACATTGTAAGCAGCAATCCCACGATCATCACGGGGAATGCCTGATTGCGGAACCGGAAGAAAAAATTCCCGATGCTTATCATCGTCTTCTTCATTTGATGATCCATGCCTATTTGACCGCGATAATTCCGCAGAAATTGTACCAGCGGAAAAAGACCTCGATCTGGCGAAATCCTGTCTCTCTGAGCAGTTGGACATTTTCTTCCAGGCGGTAGGGGATCAGCACATTCTCCAAGGCTTCGCGCTTTTTCGATATCTCGATTTCCGAATAGCCGTTCCGGCGCTTGAAATCGTAATAGTGGTCGATGAAAAGCCGATTGAACATGGTGTCCTCGCTCGTGAGCTTCTCAATGAGAAGCAGACAGCCCTGCTCATTCAATCCGGAGTAGATCTGCTTGATCACGCGCTCACGATAAAGCGGGCGGACGAATTGCAGCGTCAGCAGCATGGTGACGACGCTGGCATCCGTCATCGCAAGGCCCTGGTGAAGATCGCCGACCCTCAGATCAATCTGCCTGCTGGTTTCTGCCTGCTGGATTTTTACTTTGGCTTTCTCCAGCATCTCCGGTGCGTTGTCGATGCCGATGAACTTGACGCCGTCGTCCAAAAAGGCATCGAGCATCAGCAGCGTGGTCGCCGTCGAGCAGCCGATATCATAAAGATTGGTGCCGGGCCGTGCGAAATCCCGCGCCAACTCGCAGACCATGCGCTGCATTTCTTCATAGAAGGGCACTGACCGGCTCACCATGTCATCAAAAACACCGGCAACCGTGGCGTCGAAGGCAAAGTCACCGACCGGCTGGTCCTCCCGGAACACCTCGTCCTTGCGTTCGATGTGAAGCACTTTGCTCAGGTTGTTCTCCGCCATTCTGTTTGATCCTCGATTTAGGTCTACCAACGCTTTCGGGCTTCGGCACCTGGCCCCGCCAACCGCGCGAAATGCGACGGCTACTAGGCGAAGCTGACAGCAACCTGAATGGGTTATCATTCACAGCAGTGATCACCGAATTGCTGGTTTGCGCCTCGTTAGCGGCTGTCGACGGTGACGCGGTCAAGTGCCTGCCGAGCATCCAGAATATGCGATTGCTGGGAGAAGGTGTTGCGTTCGTTTCGGCCATTGATACAACCGGAGATCGGATCGCACGCGAAGGCATCAAGGAACGGAAGCTGGCTTAATCGTGAAGGGAGGGCTGAAAAACTTTTGACTGAAAATTGCTTGCGGATCGAATGGAGCGGCGTGATGGACGCAACACCTTCTCACCGGCCGCTGGTTAATATCTTCCGGGCCAATGGTGAAGAAATCGGCAAGACGCTGCTTAAGGAAGGCTTCGTTAGAGAGTGGCGGCCACGACTGCGAAATAGCTGGTGCGCTTGATCGAGCCTCCAGTTGTTGATCAGGTGGCTTGGGTCGCGGGGCGAGTTTTCATGCCGATGAAGGTTGCGCGTCGGCCATCGTGATAGCGGCTCTCAAGCCCGCTGGCCTTTGGTTTGAGACGTACGATATTGGTGAACCCGGCATATTCCAGAAGGCTTGCGACGGCGGCGGCATTAGGGGAAAACTGACAGAAGTCCGCTGGGCGCCAGCGCGATGTTGTGATGTTCGTTGCATTGGGACCCGGATTAGACACCCGGCGCATATGCCACAAAGGCCAGCGATCCAGAACGCGATTGATGATCGGAACCTTCATGAGCGAAGTGTCGACCACGATGACTTTTCGGGTGACAGCCGAAATGCGCTTTACGGCCAGCACCGGATTTTCCAGGTGGTAGAGAATGCCAAAACATAAAACGAGATCGAACGTGCCGTGTTGTTCCGAATCGAGCTCCATGAGATCGAGTCGTTCAAACCTTAGGTTATCCAGAGATAAGGCGTCTTTTACAAAGTTCGCCTGTTCGATGTAGTGAGGTTCAGTGTCAATCCCGAGGACATGGTCAGCTCCTGCTCTTGCTGCCTGCACAGCAAATCCGCCGCAGTTGCAGGCTATGTCGAGCACACGTTTGCCCTCCAATGTCCCTCCGCACGCTTCCAAGGTGCTTGCCCATGCATGATCAAGAAGCGTTTGCATTCGCGTCCGTTCTCGATCTTGACGAGAAGCAGTCGGTACGAAGGTGCTCAACCCGTAAGGCAAGTCGATGGCGTGGTGGAACGGTGCAAGGCGCTCGATGGACGCTTGAAGCGCCTCTTTGCTCATTCTGGTCCGCTGCTCCATGACATCACCTGTCGTTAAGCTGCTCATAATTCGGGAAAGGATGAGCGTCGCCGAGTTGGTGGCTATAGTGAGGATTATCTAAAACCAGCCCGCGCCCGTAATGTTCCGCATTTGGGCTCCGGGGCGAGGAAGTCAAGCCATATGCTCGACGAGCCTCCCACGAAGGAAACAGCAGCACCACGTCATCTTCGCTTTGCGATTCAACAACTTCCGGTGGAACGCCCGCTCCGGTTCACTGACTCCACAATCCGAAGGGTCTAAACAGCATGAGAACGCCACTATGACGTGGACGATGTTCAGCGCATTGGAGACTCTCAGCGCATCTTCGATCAAATGACAAACGAAATCATCCTGCGTACGGTAGAAGCAGGCTGGCGCGAAATCGAGGCCTCGATAGCGTTCGCAGACGCTGAAGAGCGCTATGTAATGCATGGTCGCAGCCGTGCGGCGCGTCCGTCATGCTGCGAATGGCAACGTGACGCGGGAGACATGATTACTGGGCCCGCTATGGCGATCGCTCGCTCGGCCGGCGCTCCTGTTGGTCGTAGAAGTACCCTTGAAAATTGGCGCGGTGTTCGCCATGCAGAACAGGCAGCTGCAAATGGCGTTTCCTATTTAAGGAGGCCAACTGAGGCTGCTCTTCCGCGTTGTCCGAAGTGGGATGAGAATGATTGTTGCCGAGGGCCATCGCAATATCGGGCTCAGAGAATGCAATCTTCACAACACAATCTCAGCGGCAATACTGAAAATAAAACGAACCTTGTTGTGCGACTTCTACTGCAATAGAAAAATTTCCGCACTCTAATGAAGGACTCGTCCAAGGAGGTTCTCGCGATAGTGGGCGATCCGGCGAGCCTCGGCCCCCAAAAGGGCCGAGGCGTTTGCCTCACTGCTGGGGCAGTAGTATTTTGTTCTGGGTCGTGCTCCTTACGGGCTTTTCACCGGGTACATGCGACATCGACCGGGTGTTGCTTTCCAATTCATCGCCCTTGACGCGGGTTTTCGTTTGGGACTTACTGAATGTTCCCTGATCCATCGCCTGAGCCTTGGACTGAGCTTTAAGCTGGTTCGGATTTTCGTTTACTTTCGTTCGGCTTTGAGCTTTGCCATCGACGGTCGCCCCGCTTCCACCTGAGCCAATGGAGGAGGTGGTACCGTCGTCGGTCGCGCAGGCTCCTGCGGTTCCAAGCGTACTCGCGGAAGTGCCGCCGGCGGCGGCGCTACCTCCGGAACCAACCGTGCCCGTTGCATTGCAGGCTTGCGCCATCGCAGACGTACAGCCGATGGACGCAATGAGCGCAATGGATGCGAGTGTGATTTTCGCTCTCATTATCGGCTCCTCACTTTTTTGGTTTGATGATATCGCACGTACCGTCCGATCGGCGCGTGATGACAGTGCCATCCGGCCGGGTCACGCTCGCAGTCGAGAATGCCTGGCTGCCCGCGGTTCCAGTGGTGACGGACGAACCTGCACTAGACGAGGCGGAGCCGCCACCGGACTGCAAAGTGGTACTCTTGCCGTCTATCGTCGTGGATGACGAGACGGTCCCACCGCCGGCGGTCACTGACGATGAAGTGTCGCTTCCGCCGGAGTTCGTGCTCTCAATGACTGTGCAGGTAGTGCCATCGTCTAGCTTGATCGTTTCGGCTGACAGTGCTGCACCAGCAATACAGACAGCCATGATCGGCGGGAGAGCGAAAGTCGTTTTAAGAATCGATGATATCGGGGTCATGGCCTTTGCTCCTTATGAAAGGCGCTTAGGGGCGCCGGACACGCCCCCGAGCGCCGGTGAGTGGCCTCAGCACTTGCCGCCGCTCTTCTTGGATTGTCCCGGAGGACACTTTTTGTTGCTGACGCCGTCTTGAGCGGCCCCGGCTGCACTGCCGCCTGTTCCAACCGAACTACTCGACTGACCATTGCCGGCAGAGGTTCCACCGGTACCAAGCGTGGAGAAGCCGCTGCCCGAACCCGCAGCGGAACCACCGGTCCCGACAGAGCTGCTCGACTGACCATCGCCAGCTGACGTTCCGCCGGTGCCTAGCGTCGAGGCTGAACCCGAGCCACTACCGGACCCCGCCGCCGACCCGCCCGTGCCGACTGAACTGCTCGAGGTGCCGCCGCCGGCAGACGATCCGCCTGTGCCGAGTGTGGAAGCAGAGCCGGAGCCGCAATTAGTTCCAGGCGCACAATTCGTGCCGCCCGCGGAGCTTCCACCGGTGCCGTTGGTGCTGCTCGAAGTGCCACCCCCAGCACTTGTGCCGCCCGTTCCAACGGTGCTGCTGGATTGGGCGTAGGCAGACAACGTCGTCCCAGCGAGAAGAGCTGCTGCGAGCGCCGCTTGTTTTACGATGTTCATATGTATCTCCTTGGTTTTCCTCATCGCTGCGACATTGTTCGGTTGTCGAAGCTGACGGATTAACAGGTGGAGATTGCGCCGTGTTCCGAGATTGGGCTTCAGTCGGATCATGCATCCGACCTAAGGCTGACGGTAGCGGACCTATGCTTTTTGTCAGACGATTCAGCAGCGTGCCCCCAAAGGCCACTCCATGAGGCGGGCTTCTCTTTCAAACACCCAAAAAATGAACCGTTCAAACTTCTACACGGCGCTTCGCGGCTCCGGCGTCGCGGAGACCCGGCAGAAAGTCCGGGGTGCTACCGGGTCTCCTTTTGCCGCAGGGAGGATGTGCGGCGCGACAAGGTAGATCGGCACACGCAGATTGGAGCCATCGCAATGAACCGGTAGGGATAACAGCCCGTGAATATCCACCGGACGCGTCTCTGTCCGGAACACTCCCAAGGACACGACCATGAATTTTATCCCCGACTTCCGCCGGGTGCTATCGCGTGCCCAAGCGTGTTCACCTTGCGTTAATCGGGCCCGGTCCATCGTCCCGCCCCGATAATAGTGAAGGAAATAAAAATGAATGTAGTGAAAGCATTTTGCACCGGGATCGTCGCGATTTGCCTCGGCGCCACTTCTCTGACGTCTGTCTCTGCCGCTCCATTGCCGTCTATTCGTCCTGCAATCGTTGAAAATGTCGGTGTGGTTCAGGTCCGCGACGACCATCACCGGCGGCCACATCAGGGCTACGTTAGTCGCGATCAGCGTGACCGCTACGCTCACCATGAACACGTTCGCCGCGGCTACTACCACGGATATCGCGGTTATCACGAACACCGCCATGGCTACCGACGCCACAGCGATGGGCTTTGGTACCCAGTAGCAGCTTTCGCGCTCGGCGCAGTTATCGGTGGGGCGATTAACCACCGCTAGGCTGGCTATCTCACGAATAGCATATCTGCTGCCTTGGTTTTATAAGGCTCCCTCGCGGGGCGTTTTTCTTACCCAAAAGGAACCAGACTTGAACCGCCAAAACTTCTACGCGGCTCCGTAAAGGAGACCCCGGCATAGGGTTGGCTGTGGGCTGTTTGCCGGGTCTCCTAGGTGCCGTGTAGGGGTTCGCGGGTCCTTACAAATTGATGGGCGAATGTCGATCGAGCAATAGCAATGAACCGGCAAGGATAGCCTCCGGTAAATATCGACCGGATGTGTTCCCGTCCGAGACGTGCCGGCGTGAAGCTGCCCGCTAAATAAAAGGGCCGCATCACCCCAGCTGCGGCCCCGTCTCTTCAACAATGCGGCGACTGAATACTATAACTGCCGCGCTAGCACGCTAGCATAAGCAATAGCTAAATCTTACTACTTCTTTTGGGGTGATTTTACAATTGGAGCATTCTAATGCAGGTCGTTAACCGAGCAAACGAATTCACACGTTCTCTCGCCAGAGTCCTGACCCAGGAAGGCGGCTATTCCAACAACGCGAAGGACCGGGCGGCTCGACATTGAAGGGCGTCACGCAGCGCGTCTATGACGAGTATCAGCCAAGCTTTCCCTCCAGCCGGAGCCGGCCCTCGATACTTCCGCGTCGGCGAAGCCGATGCAGCCGCCGCCAAGCCTGGACACCGCGGTCTCAAATCTCAGGGGGTACGCGTGCTCGGCTGGAAAAACAGTGTCGCCACGAGCCTGCCGTTCAGTCGTCCTATCAAACTCAGCCTTTCGCGATGCTGCGTCGACCATATGCGAAGCGCAAGAGAGACGAGTTGCAGGATGCCCTCGATCTGAAGGTGGCGGTCAATGCTCAAGCTGCTGCCTGAATGGCTCAAGATCGGCGCGGGAGCGGCGTTGGGCACTCTCGTCGCGGTCTACCCTGCAATCCTCGGCGGGCGCTCTGAGGGACGCCAGCAGGCCGCGACCGTCGCGCTGGAAGCCGCGGTGAAGCGCTTGGCCGAAAAAGGAAAGATCAATGGTCAAGTCTCTTCTCTTGATGCTGCCGCTCTGTGCAATGATTTCGGGCTGCCAGACAGCGACAAAGCCGATTGCATGCGCCGGGTTCGAGAAGCTTCAGCCAAGCCTTGAAACGTCGGTTTTCATCCTCAAGACCGATTAGGTGGCATCACACAATCGCTTCGGCGGCTCGCAGGGCTGCTGGTAGCAAGGGCCTGGCCCCCTCCTTTCGTCTTGTCCTTGGACTCGTCGCCTGCCTTGATCACGATGAAGAGAGGCGCACGCATGTCCCGGTAGCCCGTCGCCCAGGGGCGGCATGCGTTGACAACGGGATCAAAGTAGTTCGGTCAGGTGCGATCAACGACGCCTTTGACTGCGTCCTTAGTTTTGCCCTTGGCGACCTGGGCCTTGCCCTTGCCTTCCTGCGCCGCGCCCTTAGCCTGCATTTCCTTGTTGTCCACGGCTTTGCCAGCAACCTGGCGTGCCTTGCCCGCCAGTTCGTTGGTCTTGCCCGATGCCTTGTCAGATGTGCTTCTCACGTAACTTCTCCTGAACAGCGCCAAACATGATTGTTTGCGTGCCAGTTAACTGCGGGGCAGTCGTTTCGTTCCCTGCACGGTGTCATCTCGGTTTAGGCGATCATCGCAAGGAGCGGCTCGACTACCGGACCATCCGATACCACCGAGATACCTGTCGAAGTTGTCGTCCGAGCGGACATGGAAGTAGAATCGCAGTCCTGGTCGTCGTCTGAATTAGCTTGATCGGACGATGTTGTGGTCAACACCTGAGGATACACCGCAAAGAGTGACGATCTCGCTCTATGCGGCGTTGCGGGGTAATAACGCACCCCTTCGCCGTTGAGTAAATGCTTGCAATTCTGGTCGTATCTGATCAGGTAAAGGGGCACCGGGATTCTCTTCGGAACTTCCCCGACTGTGTTCTGTTCGAACATCGCACTCAGGGGCAGATCGCCATGCTGCGCTTTCTCGTGATTTCCAGTCGTACCACCCCATCGAATGTTTCGAACGCTTGGAGATCATTCGACATTGTTCTCGCAGGCCCGGTGGCGGCAAATGCTCTTTCATCTTTTGACCTTGGCGGCCACGATGGCGCGATCATCGATCTCGAATACGAGGGTGACGAGATGATTGCGTGCGTGGAAATCCTCGAGGTCCGCCAGATCCCTTTCGTGTTCGCCGCCTTTGTTTCGAGTTCATTAAAGCCGCCTGGATGCTTCGTTCTGAGTGAAGCGAAAGGAGACATCTTGACGATTCATCGTCGCCTCTGGGAAATCTTTCGGACGAATTAGGATTCGCTTGAACTCGTCAAACAAAGGGGTGAGGCGGCCGCCGGACGTTTGAGTTCCTTGGAGAGCATGCTCGGGGTGGAGTGCACCTGAATTGCCCGCTTTGGCGGGTTTTTTCTACCGGGTTGCAGCTTCGCTGAAACGGGCCTCATCCAAGGCCACCATCAATGCCCTCCGCGCGCGGCCGACCCGGCTCTTGATGGTACCGATTTCGCACCCGCAATCCTTTGCGGCATCGGCGTACGAGCGCCCGGACACGACGAGCATCAGCGCCTGTCGCATGTGTTTGGGAAGACGGTCGATTGCCTCGGAAACATCTTTCAGCCGCAACGGCCAATCCTGATCCGATGGCACGGAGATTTCGAAGGAGGCTTCGGAAATGTCGGAGGCCAAACGGTAACGCTTCGACCGCTTGTACTGACTACAGTACTGGTTCCGGAGGATGGTGAACATCCAGCTTTTGAGGCTGGTTCCGGGCGTGAAATGATCCAGATGGCGGAGGGCCTTCAAGACGGTTTCCTGTGCCAGATCCTCGGCGTCGGCATCCGATCTGGTAAATCGATGAGCGAAGGCCTGCATTACAGGACGTAGGGCGACGATTTCATTTTCAAGGGAAGGGGAGTGCGGCATGGCGGTTCCTCCGAGCACCAACCGGAATGGATACGCGCCCTAATGGTTCCCGCTCTTTCACCCATCGTCCGCTATCGAACCAAAAAGGTTTCAATCGAGTTTGATGACATCGCTCACGTGAACGACGTCGAAGATCTAGCCATTCTTCGTCGGTGATCTCAAAGCGAAGGCGATCTATTCCTTCGTTCTGAAGAACCCGCTCGGTTACCACGTCGCGGAATGCCTTGTTAGTCGTTCGTGTCACGCTGCGACGACGACGGTCAGATCATGATCTCTCCACCGGTGACCGGAATGACCGCGCCCGTCATGTAGCTGCCAAGATGCGACGCGAGGAGAACATAAGCCCCCGCCAATTCGGCAGGCTGCCCCGCCCGTCCGATCAACGTGTTCTCTCCGAACTTGGCCGCCTTCTCGGCCGGCATCGTCGACGGGATGAGGGGTGTCCAGATCGGCCCGGGCGCGACTGCGTTCACGCGGATCCCTTTCTCCGCCAGCATCTCGGCGAGCCCCGCCGTGAAGTTCGAGATTGCTCCCTTCGTCGACGCGTAGGCAAGAAGCTGTGGCGATGGCTGTCGGGACTGGATCGACGTCGTATTGATGATCGCGCTGCCGGGCTTCATGTGCGGGACGGCTGCCTTGGCTAGGAAGAACGGCGCGTAAATGTTTGTCCGGAAGGTCTCGTCCCATTCCTCGGCGGAGATGTCCGTGACATCGGCATAGGTGCGCTGGAATGCGGCGTTGTTCACCAGGATGTCGATGCCGCCAAGTTCGTCGACGGTGCGCTCAACCAGACCCTGGCAATGCTCCTCCGACTTGATATCGCCAGGGACGACGACAGCCTTGCGTCCTGCTTCTTCCACCCACTTGGCGGTGTCCTTGGCGTCCTCGTCTTCGTTCAGGTAGGAGATGAGGATGTCCGCTCCCTCTCGCGCGAACGCGATCGCCACGGCCTTGCCGATCCCGGAATCCGCGCCCGTTATCAATGCGACCTTGCGTTCCAGCTTGCCATTACCCTTGTAGGAGTGTTCCCCATGATCCGGAACCGGCAGCATCGATGCGGTCTTGCCTGGCGGTTCCTGATGCTGGGCGGGATAGGGCGGCGTCGGTCGGCGAGTGTCATCGGACATGTCGTTCTCTCCAAGGTGGGTTTGTGGACAACTAAACACGCCCGACACGCAACAGTTCCGCGACTCCTTCGCGCAAAGCCTCGTCAGCGCTTCGCGCCGAAGACGAAGATGAAGGGGAGGGCGGCGATGACCGCGGCGAAAGGCTGCTGCCGGATCTTGTCTTCGAGTTCGCGAACGAAGCTCCGAGCCGCCGCCTTCGCGACCCATACCGTTCCCGATGGCGTTGGTGCACGGATCGTTCAGCGGTCTTGATGTAGGCGAACGGCGATCTCAATAGCCGGTCTGTCTCAGTCATGCCTTTCAAACACAATTCCGCCCGCCGTCATCTGATCGGGAAGATGAAATTCAAGGTGACGAACTGGCCGGAATATGAGGCGGGCCTCCGCCGACGTGGCAGCTTGACCCTGTGGCTGGCGCCGGAGGCGGTTGCCATGTGGGTTGCTCCACGACGAACAACGCGTGGTGGCCAGCCTCGCTATTCTGATCTTGCCATCGAGACAGCCTTGTCCCTCGGCATGGTGTCCGGACTGCGGCTACGCCAAGCCGAAGGCTTCCTGGAATCGGTGTTGCAATTGATGGGGTTGGCACTCTCCGTCCCCGATCATACCACGCTCAGCCGTCGGGCACGGACATGGCAATCGCCCAGCAAACGGCGGGATCCTCAGTTCCTCTGGACGGACGGGTGCATGTTCTTGTCGATAGTACAGGCCTTCAAATCTATGGCGCGGGCCAGTGGCTGAAGGAGAAACATGGCGCCAAATCCCGTCGCGGTTGGCGCAAACTGCATCTGGCGCTGGATGCTGATAGCGGCGAGATCATCGCCCACCACAATGACCGACCAGGACACAGGCGATGCCTCGCAGGTGGGGCCACTTCTCAATCAGATCGACGGTCCAATCGGACGGTTAACCGCCGATGGTGCCTATGATGGAAAGCCCATCTACGACGCGATCATCAACCACAGTGCCGATGTTGCCATCATCATTCCGCCACGGGTCAATGCAGTCGAACCGGCCAGGAATCGATCTCCCGGCCAAAGGGATCAGCATATCGCCGCGATAAGCATAGACGGGCGGATGAACTGGCAAGCTTCCACCGGCTACGGCAAGCGTGCGCGGGTCGAGACTGCCATCGGACGATACAAATCCATCATCGGACCGCGTCTGCGGGCTCGGTCGTTTCATGCTCAGCAGACGGAAGTCGCCATCGGCTGCGCCGTCCTCAACCGCATGCTTGCCTGGCGCCCGCCCGAAATCCGCTCGCCGCAAGGCAAAGGTAGCCTAGCCAACGTCATCAAAGATCGAGATCCGTCATGCTCCAGATCCGTGCACCAAGGCCCCCCCCCGCGACAGATGCGCGTCTCAAGCAAACGCCATTCAGTCACGCGGTTTAAGGTGGCCGATATCCGTGAAAATACTTTAAATGCAGGCGTACGTTGGCCATCTTTTGAGAATGCGTCGTGTGGTCCCTCAACGTGTTAAACCGCAAGACGTGTATGTGGCGATTGACAAGCTGTAAGAGGATTGCGCTTGTCCTCCACGAGCCGGCAACAAATGCCGCCAAATATGGAGTTCTCGGGATGAGCGAGGGCCGACGTGTAACATCTTGGGACGTTTCCGACGCTCTTCAAAGTACCTGGTAGGAGTCTGGCGGGACCGGCATCGCCGAGCCCACTCGAACCGGCTTCGGATCAAGGCTGACCAGGCGGACGGTTGAAGGCCAATCCCCTTGGGTGGATAGGGGGGTGCGAAAGAAGGCGGTGGCAGACGAGGTCGATCTGCAAGATTTGCGTGGACTTTATACCCAAGAGCGACGCAACACCGCGGCTACTTTATCGCTGGCTCGAGCGGGCTAGAACATTGGAGGTCCGTCGAAGGCCACCAGCGACCCCGGCGCGCCAATGCTCTTTTACTCCTTGTATAGCAGCATTGTGGCGGCTTCGCGTCTGGAGCTCTCGACGATGCGAACTCCTACGCCATCAAAATTTTGTTTTCCTTCTGACTGCGTCAGTCACGGCGATCGGGAACTATCGCTACACGTCGTTGTTCCCGAAAGCCCGCTGCGTCGCCTGGGGCAGTTACCGATGATGGATGGATGGATGGTATGAACCTTGCAAAAATTGACTGCATCATCATCGGAGGTGGTCCTGCGGGATTGACGGCTGCGATTTATCTGGCGCGCTATCACCTGTCTGTAACAGTCTTTGACGACGGAACTAGCAGGGCAGCCAGCATCCCCATCTCCCATAACCACGCGGGCTTTCCCGGCGGCATCAACGGCGCGGAGCTGCTTACCCGGATGCGCGCTCAGGCCACCATGTATGGCGCGGTGATTCGTGATCAACGCGTGACGGCATTGGGCAGGGCCGCTGAGGACTTCGTTGTTTCCTTCGACGATGGCACCATGTCGGCCCGAACCATTCTCGTCGCCACCGGCGTAATGAACCGGATGCCGTTGATGCCAAAGGACAAGCACGATGAGGCACTGAGACGAGGTCTCATCCGCTACTGTCCGGTTTGCGATGGTTTCGAAGTCACGGACAAGAGCGTGGCGATTATCGGGCATGGCTCGAAAGCGTTCAAGGAGGCACTGTTTCTCAGGAGCTACAGCCAGGATATCACTTTGTTGTCGCCCTCAGGCGAGCATCAACTCGAGCCAAGCGAAGAGGCGCGACTGCACGAACTGGGGATGTTGGTGAAGCCCGGCCCGTTTGAAATTGATGTCGAACAAGACGCAATTGTGATCCGCACAAGCGCCGGCACGCATCGGTTCGACTCCATCTACCCCGCGTTGGGATCGGACATCAGATCGGAGCTCGCCTTGGGGGTCGGCGCGACAGTGTCTGAGGAAGGATGCATTTGCGTCGACAGTCACCAGCGCACGAACGTGCGAGGCCTATATGCCGCTGGAGACGTGGTGATCGGCCTGGATCAGATCAGCCATGCGATGGGACAGGCCGGTGTCGCTGCAACGACAATCAGGAATGATCTGTGCGAGATAACAGCGTTGATCAGATGAGATGAGCAGCCGACGAAAAAGTTCAATCGTTTAGCGACATCGCATTGATGAGAAACAAAGCCGGGAAACCAGCGACGATGACCGCCGCTCCCCAAGCAGCCAGGATCTTCAAGACGTAGGCCAGCACTAGTCGCGTGCGCAGCGGCAACAGTCTGCATTCGTGGCTAACTGCTTACCCCTTTTTTAAGGCCAAAGGTGCGACAGCAGCGATGACGATCGTGAGACGCTCGACGTGGATCTGCTACAGATCAATTATCGTTCGCAGATCTTCAGCGCGCGGACGGCCGGATATGACAGCTCACCCCCGAGGGCTCGTCAATCAGGGGACGATGATCCCTCCACCTCCTAAACCTTGGCTTGCTCTCCAGCCTCCCGAAGCGACAGAAACTTTGTGGTGACCGCAACGATGTGTTCATCGAGCCATGCCGCCATCGCTTTTTCTTCGGCAAGATTTGCCTGTAGCGCCGCGGTCGTAGCCCCGTAGCCACCCGCTTCCGCGACCGTCAGCACCGATTTGTAGGCCGCCATCTCGAAGTTCTCGAAGGCAAAATTGGCAAACGAGTTCTTGAGGATCTCATCACCGGCCATTGTATGACCCATCGCGGCCATCGCGGCCATCGCGCCGGTGAACGACGGGGCGATATCCTTGAGCGAGGAATTGTCCTCGTTCAAACCTGCCAGGACTTCTTCAAGCCGGCCGATCTGGCCCTTTGTCTCGCGGATATGCGGTTCCAGCTTTGCCGCGACCTCCGGATAGTTCTCGATGCGTGAAAGCTGCGGCTTCATGATCGACAACGCCTGGTTCTCCATGGCGTGTGCATTAATCCGGTTACTAAGACGTCGCGGGTTTCGTCGGCTGCCATTGGCTTTCTCCATCGTTTATCTGGAGCGAGAACATCTGAGAAAGAGCAACGTTCTCTCTCCTGAAGAATGCCCCAGGAACTCAAGACAATGGGCCGAGTTCGCTCCTCAGGATGGAGGATAGACGATGGCCGGCAGATGGATCCATTTGTGCATCGACATGCAGCGTATGTTCGCTGAGGACACCCCGTGGCAAGTGCCGTGGATGCGGGAGGTGTCACCAGCGGTGGAGGAGGTGGCAAACCGGCACGCGCAGAGAACGATATTCACCCGCTTCGTCCTGCCCGCCCGAGTCGAGGATACCCCACCTGAAGCAGGCGGGCGGCGGATCGATCATCGTCGTCTCCTCGATCGATGGCACCCGCACCTTCACCACCCCTGGCGCGACTGCTTATACCGCTGCCAAGGCAGGCCAAATGGCGATGGTGGAGCAACAGGCGCTCGAACTGCCCGCCACCACATCCGCATCAATGCCGTCTGCCCCGGAGAGATCGACACCAATATCGAGGCCAATACCAGCCTGCGCAAAGAGGACGAGACCGCGACCCCTGTTATCTGGCGAGAGGGACAAGTCCCAATCACCGGCGGAAAACCCGGGAGCAGCGAGGACGTGGCCGAAGTGATCGTTTTCCTCGCGTCGGAAAAGTCGTGCCACATGACAGGTTCCCCGGTGTGGGTCGATGGCGGCCAAGGGTTGCTTCGATAGTGGTCGTCACGCTGTGTACTTAAGGAGGAGAACGCTATGGCCGAAGACGGTAGATCGGGGCCGGGCACCTCCGGATCCCGAAGGCTCGACAGAAACATAGATGCGCTGCTCCAGCGGCGTAAAGCGGAAGAGAAGCAGTCATCGCTGCAGGAGAAGGTGGCGCATGCAATCACCCGCTTTGCCGGATCGATGACCTTCGTCTATCTGCATATTGTCATCTTCGGTGTCTGGATCTTGGGAAATATTGGTTTCATTCCATTCTTTCCCGTATTCGACCCCTCACTGGTCATATTGGCGATGGGGGCCTCCGTCGAAGCGATCTTCATTTCCACATTCGTGATGATCAGCCAGAACAGGATGGCAGCAGCGGACGACAAGCGCGCCGATCTCAACCTTCAGATTTCATTGCTCGTCGAGCACGAGGTAACGCAGATCCTGACGCTGGTGGCTGCCTTGGCGGAGAAAGACGGAGTGGCCGCCGACGCCGCTGGGGAACTGGAGGAATTAAAGCAGGACGTGGCACCTGAAGAAGTTCTCGACCACATCGAGCGGAAGGAGAACACCCCTGACGAAGGACGCACTCCTTAGCCCCGGCGGCTCGCGCGCTTGCGCTACTTGAACGCGGACTGAACGCGCGACCTTTTAATGCTCGAGAGCAATTCGCTCGCCACCAATCCATTACCACAGCGTCAGGGGCGAGCCCCCATTCTTAGACCCGGCTACTACAGCTGTGGGCGCACATAAGCGAGGTGCACCACATGCACGCATGCTGCGAGATTTCTTCAACATCGAATTGGAATATCATGATCCCGCCAGCTGAGAAAGGTGATGAAGTTCGCGATCAGATCCTTTGCAGAGCGGGCTTATGCCTGTTTTGTGCCTTTGATGGAGCGGTTGCCAGCGCCGCTTACTGCAGATTATGCGGCGCAGATGCGGTAAGTCCGTTCAAATGCATGAACTGCTGTGCTGGTGGCCGAAGCGTCCGTGCATCGGTTCGAAAAGCGCCGCCGACTCCGCCGGCGCGTCCCGTAGTGTACCCATGATTAGCGTTCTTCCGCCAAGCCTTCAGCGCACGCTGGGAGGCATTCTTGCGGCCGACATCAGCGGTTGGGCAACCTGATCCAACAGCTGCCCCGCATTTTGTTCCTCACCCAGCGACAACGTCCGCAACTGGGCGACGGCCGGCTGTGCAAGCTGAAGAGCAAGATTGCGTGCCGTGGTATAGACAGCGACCTCGTAGTGTTCGACCCGCAATGCCGCACCGATGAGAGCCAGATCTGCAGGGGCGTCTTCTTTCTTCTTGCCTTCCGCCATCACCTCCTCGCCTTCCTCGACAAGGCCTGCCATGCCCTTGCGAGGTTTTGCCCTTGCCGCCGACCCTAGGATCTGGAGACATTCGTTCAGCCGTTCGACCTGCACCTCGGTCTCGGTGAGATGTTTCTCCAGCAAGGTCTGAAGCTGTTGCGAACGCGCCGCCTGCTGCATCTTGGGAAGCGCCTTGAGGAGCTGCTTTTCCGCATGCAGCAGGTCACGAAGCTCGTCGACGAGAACCTCCTGAATCCCTTCCGATCCTTCCGGCGGTGCGCTTCGTGCCTGGATGGCCGGTCCTGCATCCTCGAGACCTTTCAGTCCCTGGAAAGCCAGAGCCTCGACGAACTCCCACGGCTCACCTTCGTTGCATGGGCCGCGAGCATCGACCTCGCCAAGATCCCCTTCGCCGGTGGAATCGTTGAAAAACTGGTCGACCAACCCAGGCGTGGGTGCAATCCTGCCGACGCTGAGGGGCGGTTTCCCCATGCTTTCCAGCGCAAGCTGGAACGCGCGCATATGCGTAATCTCTCTCGTCATCAGAAATTGCAGCGCATCCTTGGTGCCAGGATCGCGACAGAAGTCGATCAGGCGCTCGTAGACGATCTTGGCAGGAGCTTCGGCGGCGATGTTGCTCCGCAAATCCACGTCAAGCTCACGCGGAGCGGTCCACGGATTACCATGGAATTGAAGAGGTTTACGCCGCCGCCACCGGCGATAGCGATCACAGGATCAGCTTCCGCCTCCTCGCGGACCGACTTCAGCGGCTTCAGGTGCATCCTGGCTAGCGTGCCGACGATTTCGAGGTGACTGAGCTCCTCAGTGCCGATGTCCATCAACAAATCCTTCCGGCCTGGATCCTCGCAGTTCAGGCCCTGGATGGAATATTGCATCGCCGCCGCAAGTTCGGCCATTGGCGCCGCCGAACTGCTCAAGGAGCATATTCCCGAACCTCGGGTCCGGCTCGTCCACCCGAACGGTATACATGAGCTTCTTGACGTGATGATACATGCGGCGTCCCTCGTTGGATTTGCGCCTAACTTCCTTTCGATTGAAATGTTCCAGGCTGCACCTGGCACATCAGCACGCTCCCGCTCATTCCCTTTAGAACTCAGCGGCGCTCCGAAAAGAGGACAGCGGCTTGTCCAACGGTTCGGCTTCGATGCGCCTCGAACCCTCGTCGGCATCAAACCTTCCGGCGAGAGCCTATGCAGTAACGACGCGGTCGACGGAAGCCGCAGCTCAGGCTCGACCAGTTGCCGCATTGCTCCGAGAACGATTCCGAATGGAATGATCCTGAATTCAGGATACACAGCTGTCGCCTGGCTCCGTCTATTCGAAGGAATCGACGTTCCCGTAGCAGGGTGAAATATCTTGCGCGGCTTGCAAGGTCGTCGTTAGCCGGTGAGGCCTTCACATTTCGCGATATGAACTTCTACCAGATGGCCCACACCGCATAGACGAAACAGGCGGCAGCAACAGCACAGAGAAACGCGATGATCGCGCGTTCTGCACGGGGATTCATAGCCGCCACCACATCGGCAGCGAGCCCGTGACGAAGATCAGCGCTACCAGGGTAAGATAGATTGCCCAGATGAGAGCGTGATGGACACGACTAGGTAGCCGAGCCACAGAGCCTTGCAGCTGGGGTGCAGCGCCTGAGCCGGGGTGAACGTTATCCGCCCTTTTACCTTTGCCTCGTCGATGACCGTATGAAATACCCATTCTGCTAACCCGAGCCATACATTGCCGGTGACGACAACGTGAGCACCTCGAATGACGGAGTGCGCGACGAGATGATAAACGCGCAACGGGCCGGATTGTTTGGCACTGGAGAGCAAATCAACCCTGCAGGGGTGATGGCAGATCCAGTGCACCGGGAGGAGCATCAGCGCGAGCGTCAGAATACTTTTCATGATCTCTCCTGAATGGACCGGCTTGCCACTTCACGCCTTGTATGAAGGTGGCTAACCCCGTAGCGGCGGCGCGGGCTCTTCACCCACGAGTGCGGCCATTGCGCTGTCGCCGGGGACAAGTCGGAGTCTCCGCTCCGTTCAGAAATGGATGTTGATTTTTCCGCCCTCGAATGAGGAATGATCGGGAAGGTGCGGAGCCAGGCCCGAAACAAATGGGCCAGCTTCGCTTTATCCTATAGGCGCTGGTGCTTGAGAGGCACCACACCGTTGCTTCAAGCGAAACCGGACATCATGTCTTCCGACATCCACGACATGCCATACGACCGCGACATGCCATACGACCGCCGCGCAGAAACAAACGGCACATGGACCGCCATCACCGGCCATATCGCTGCGATCGGGTATCGGGGCCATGCCCTTGGGCGTCGCTTCTGCCGATGTTGTCCGGCGGGGTTGGGCACTCGTTCTCGGGCGATAGTATACGATCAGGGCTCGTCTCAAGAGAAAGGCGAGCCCCGTCGCACCACATGCTGCAAGGGAAGTCTTGCGGGAAACCCTGCCGCATGAGATTTGGAACTCCCCACCAACAGAATTGCAACTACCCAGGTGCATAATATGCCTGGCTCTGCAGGGCTTAATGCTTGGGATGCAAGGCCAGAGGGCGCGCTGTGTTGCAAAACTCCCCTACCACTATTTCAACATCGATTGTACCGGAAGGTTCCACGCTTTCGAGCGCACGGTCAAAACCGTGCCCGAAGCAGGGAATCTGATCCAGAAGATCGCGCGCCTTCCAAGAGCAAGGAAGGGCAAGCAGCAAGCCACGCCACGCGATCCCAAACACCTAAATCACCGGATTTTCCTATTGTTCCTTCTGCGGCAGCGTCCGATCATAATCGGCTCAGATGAGGTCGAACAGCGCCGCCAAGCTGCCGATGAGGCCGCCAATCGCTTCAAGCGGCCAATCCCATCGGCACCCCAGATCCCCACTAGGCCGGCGGTTCGCCTGCTCTTCCGCCTCGGTCCTCATCTCCTCTCTTCACCCAAACAAAGCAAGCGGCCGTGCGTCGAGCATTTCGAGACCTGGCCGCTCCGTGGGAACGATGTTGCGCGGGTAACAGTTCTGGCAAACAAAGGATGAGAACGATCATGACCAAGAATAGAGTTCCGGAGGCGATTGCCGGTTACAAGGTCCCGAAATCCATCCGCAAGTCGCCGATGCTCAAAGCTTTGCTTGCAAGCGACATCGGTCGCAACGTCCTGGCGAACGCCCTTACTGCCGGGGCCGGCGCTGCCGCTGCGGTTCTTATTGGCGAGCGCGACGAGATCGCTGGTGCGGCGAAGTCGGTGACCCGCAAGGGCGCACGCGCCATGGGCATCGCTGGCGAAGCCATTTCACGGGCCACTGAAGCGGCAATGTCCTCCGTCAAAGACTCCGCGCGGGATGCTTTGCCAAAAAAGATGCGGCCAAAGAAGAAGAAGGGCAAGGACCCGACGGACCGCCCTCTGAAAGCCGGCGTTCATTAGTACCCTCAGTACCCGCAACGCCGGCCCAGAAACCACAACCAAGGCCCCTCCGCAAGGAAGGCTGTCGGATCGAAGGTTTTCTGATCAACCATTACGGCCGACACCGATGGAACGTGTCCTGATCGCTGCCTTCCTTAAGGCCGCCGGCAAATTGATGCGAAATCATCCATCATTGCCGCCGAGCTGCCGGTCTCCGGAGCAAGTGAAGGTGGAAAGGTTGGATTTGCGGAGCTGAGAAATCTTCTTCAGCAAAGGCGTGAGCGGCGGAGCCGTGTATCAGGGCTGGAGTTGGTCCACCCGCCGGTCAATTCCAAGGACGCGGGCCTCAGCCAAAGGCGCGAACCGTCCAAAGGGCGCCACTGCGCGCGCGTCCGATCGGCGGGCTTTGGGTACTCTTGGAAAGGGGCGATTAGTATCGTATCCATAGCCCAGCTTCTATGGCGGCGGCAATGAAGCAGCTCGTGCCCCTTGTGCGCCATTCGATTGTCGAGCGCCGCGAGGCAGACTTGTTGAGCCCGCCAGAAAGCATTTCCGGACGTCGTGGGCCACCGGCCTGTCAGGAATGTAGAGGCTTCCCTTGTTCCTGTGATTACTCGAAGTCCGGAGGAAGCAAGAGCGCCGCCAATAAGGAACGCTCGGCTTCGAGCGCCAAGCAGGGCGGTTCCCACGACCAGCATGTAAAGGCTGGCAAACAGAGCCACAAGAACTCGAAGTAGAACTGTGAAGAGCCCGATTGAAACGGGCTCTTTAAGCGCCTTGGATCTTCCGTAATCCTTCGAGCGCGGGGCCGACAAGATGAGGCGAACCCAAGTTGCTCACACAGCCACTAACGCATCAGTCCGACCGAACGCAAGGCTCTTTCGATCACCGCTTGGATGTTTCCTGCCGATCTGGCTGTGGTTGGCTGGCTGCACGCTCTGGCCGGGGACAATGAGCCGTGTCCCGCTGACGACGCGACGGGGTCAGACCCCACGAGCGCGCGATATGGAGGGTAGAGGAAATTCCGACGTCCAGCATGTATGGCGCCGCGTTTCCGTAGCCCGAGGGGACGTCGAGCGGTGTCCCATGGTCCATGCCCTCGTTGCCCAGGCAAGTTTATGATTTCCCCGATACATACGAGCGGAAGGGGAACCTTGGTACCCATTTCGAGTTTGAGCTAAACAAGTATGGAGGTAGAAGAGCTTGACGCTATGAGAGGCATCCGATGAGCACGAACGATCAGAACGCCACACCCGAGCAGCGCCGTCCCAAGGACGTCGGCCCGATGACCGGGAAGCCGGAACCCGCTGACAAAGAATCTCTGGCTCCCACCACAGTCCAACCAACCGGCTCGAAGGACGAAAGCGAGAGGCCGGTCGTGAACCCTGTTAGCGGCGTCGCGGTCTGAAAGGATTTCCCGCGTATCGACGCAGGGCGCGCCGGTTCTGAAAAATGAGTCATTCCCCAAGATCATTCCGATACGTCGTAAGATCGATTCGCTTGAGGCCAGTTCGTGGGTACAGGCGGGTGGCGGTACACGATACAGGACCAGCATCTTGTAAAACGGTGTTCGTTTCTTCGTGAAACGGCGCGGGCCGATCAATTCCGACGAAACCGGGTATCTCGGTGGACTAGCGACGGAGCCACCGAATGAGGCAATTCCGCGATTTAGATAATTCGGCGCATCAAGGCGTCCGCCCCACGATCCCGACATTTCTGACGGTCGTCGGTGCCGCCGCCGTGCTGGTGCTCGCTCGGGATGTATTTCTTCCGCTCGCGATAGCGCTCCTTCTCACCTTCGCGTTGGCACCGGTCGTATCGGTATTGCGGAGAATCGGCCTGCCACGCGCTTTTGCCGTCATCACCACCGCGGTGGTCGCCTTCTCCTTGATCGGCATTTTCAGCTTGATCGTCGCTCTGCAGGTGGCCGAATTGACGAAAAACCTCCCAGCCTACCAGTCCAACATCGTCTTGAAGGTAAAGGCGATGCAGGCTGCCAGTGCCGAAAATGGAATCGTAGACCGTATCACCGGCGTCGTTGAGCGGATCAGCCGCGAAATCGGTCGATCGGAGGCCAAGGCACCGGCGGGATCAGGAACCCCGCCGAGAGACCCGCTGCTTGTCGAGATATACTCGCCGGACAATCCAATTCAGGTTTTGACGAATATCATTGCACCGCTCGTTGGCCCGGTAGCGATGGCCGGTCTTGTAGTCGTGGTAGTGATATTCATGTTGCTTGAGCGTGAAGGCCTGCGCGACAGATTTATTCGCCTCGCCGGCTTTGGTGACTTGCACCGGACGACCGAGGCTCTCCAGGATGCCGGTAAACGCGTGGCCCACTACCTTCTGATGCAGTTGATCGTGAACGTCGCATATGGTCTTCCTGTAGCAATCGGACTTGGGATCATCGGCATCCCAAATGCGGTCCTATGGGGTCTCCTGGCAATGGTTCTGCGTTTCGTCCCGTATATCGGGCCGGTGATCGCAATGGCCTTGCCCCTCTTCCTATCCGTGGCGGTCGATTCCGGATGGTCGATGTTACTGTGGACCGCCGGCCTGTTTCTGCTCATGGAGCTCTTGATCAACAATGTTGTGGAGCCGATGCTCTATGGTTCCAGGACGGGCTTGTCGCCGCTGGCGATCGTCGTCTCCGCAATATTTTGGGCATGGATTTGGGGTCCAGTTGGGTTAGTGCTTTCCACACCACTCACCGTCTGTCTTGTCGTGCTTGGGAAACACGTCCCGCAGTTCGGGTTTCTGCAGGTCCTTTTCGGGAGCGATCCGGTCCTTGCGCCGCATGCCCGGCTCTATCAGCGTCTCCTCGCCGGCGATCCGGACGAAGCAACAGATCAAGCGGAGGAGATTCTCGATGATGAGTATCTGGTGAATTACTACGACGCCGTTGCGGTGCCTGCCTTGATATTGGCCGAGCGAGACCGGGCTCGCGGCGTCATGAGTGATGAGCAGCGCTTGCGCGTCGCGGCAAGTGGAATGTCCCTGGTGTCCAGTCTGGAGGATATTGCGGCCCAGGAGAGTGACGACGACGAGATCGAGGATCCTTCCAAGGACCAAGGGAAGCAGGCGGCGGCAGACAGACAGGACATACCCGACGGCCAAGGCATGAATATTCTCTGCGTGGGTGGACGGGGCGAGATTGATGATGTTTCGGCCGCAATGCTGGCCCAGGTATTGCGGGTGGAAGGCGCCACCGCGAACGCAGCAAGCTTCCAGGGAATCAAGCCTGCCAACATTCGAAAGCTACTGACCGGGAAACTTGACACCATCGTGGTGTGTTTTCTCAATCAGAATTCAGCCAGACATGCGAGGTTCCTGGTGCGCCGGCTCAAACGCGCGGATAACACAATCAGGGTCGGCATCGTTTTTTGGACGCAGATACAGGACGAAGCGGATACCAGTGGCTCCCGAGCCGATCAAGGAAAGGATCTGAATGCCGATTTCGTCGCGTTTGACATGACAACTGCAGCCATCGCGTCTCTCGCAAAGGTTCCGTCAGTTCCGCTCGCCTCACCGAGCAAAATGAAGATCCGGCGCAGGCTTGTAGCTCAAACGGCCTCATCTGAATATGACGACCTTCCTTCGGATAGCACCGCGCTGAAAGGGTTGGACTCATGAACTCCGTGTGCTCTGCATTCCATCGATCCGGTTGCTCCCGCTATGAAGCGACCGATGGGGCGATGGGGATGTGTTTCATGGCGATCTCCCGGTTTGGCTGCCGCGAGATTTTTTTAAGGAGGCGGATTCCGACTGGCCTGGGCTTTCGTCAAGCGACTGTCGAGCAGCCGAAAAAGACTCTCGAATTAGTCGCTTCCATGCCGCACCTGTTCGACCGCCAAGCTCCCTGCAGGCAAGGGCCGCAGTAGCTCCTCCTGCGGCTTCGTCAGCTTGTTGATCCAGTGCTGCCAGTCATCGGGCCGCAGGACGACGCCTTGGCGATTGTGGATCGGTTCGACGTCCGGCCCTGGCTTCGTCGTGAGCATAGTCATCGACGCCGGCTGGTTGCCTTGGCCCTCCCGCCATAGTCCCGCGATCGCCATCATCGGCGCACCCTTCAGTGCGAAGCGGTGTTTGGCCTTTGGATACTTTGTGCCCGTGAACTCGAAGAATGCGCTGGCGGGGATCAGACATCGCTTGCTGTCGGCAAAATTCCTGCCGCCGCTTACAAAGTTGAAGACGGGACCGCCTTTGCGGCCCTCAGGCGGTGGGAAACCGAACTTGGCTGGGAACAGCTCTACCTCGTCGCCGTATTGCCTCATCACCGGCGCGGTGTCTCCGATCTTGATGTCGTCGGCTTGCGGCAGATCGAGTTCCACTTGGTTCGCAGGGATGCGCAGCGCAAGCTCCTGCATCATCTTGCAGTATTCGGCCCAGAGGATGTGTTGTTCGTAGTCATTACACATGCCGGGAACACTAGGGCGATTAAGCAGGTCTGCCAGAAGCCGAAAGGCATCTCACCCTCGCTTCCCGGCCTTGGCGTCGCCCTCGACCGATTTTCTCAGAGCATCCATGATGTCACCACGTTCCCCTTGGCCGATGCGGCGAGGAACTGCTTTTCCTGTCGTGCCTGCCAACTTAAAATAGATGCGAGGTTCGGATCGCCCGGTATCGTCCCTATATAAGAACCGGTCGTCTTCAAGAAGAAACGAAGGGATTCAGTGAAAAGCCACGACCCGATCGACAATCCGGAATGGAAACCCGAACAGCTACGCAATGCGATCAAGGCTGCAGGCGTTGCGCTTTGGTCGTGGAACGTCGACGACGACACATTCCTGATGGATGCCAAGGGCTACGAACTCTGGGATGTCTCCAACGACAAGACACCCACATTCGAGTCTCTGTCGGAGAAAATCCATCCAGTGGACCGCGACAGGGTGAGGGCCGCGTTTGTCGCGACGAGAGCCATTGTCGGCCCATACGAGATCGACTTCCGCATTCTGACGGAAGCCTCCGATGTCCGTTGGATCTCCGCTCGGGGCCAGGGTAATGACGTCGACATAGTCGCCCGCAAGATGACGGGCATATTCCTGGATGTCACCGGTCGCAAGCAGGCGGAGGAAGGACATGAGCTGCTCGCGGGCGAGATGAGCCACCGGGTCAAGAACCTTCTGGCGCTTGCAGCCGGACTAACTGCAATCACCTCGCGTGCGGCCGGATCGAAGGAGGAGATGGCGCAGCAACTGACACAGCGGCTGACTGCCCTTGGTCGTGCGCACGACCTTGTCCGTCCGCTTCCTGGCGGCCAGGGAAGCGCGGCCCTTCTTGGGGACCTTTTCACTGTCCTGCTGGCACCGTACGACGACGTGGCGCCTTCGCGGGCCGCATCCGCGTCGCCGTCCCGCGTATGGGCGTAGGCGAGGCCGCGGCGACCAACTTGGCCCTAGTTATTCACGAGCTTGCCACGAACTCGCTGAAGTACGGGGCGCTCTCTGTCGCGACCGGCACTTTGGACGTCTCGGGGAACGTAGCCGGCGGGGAGGTGGAGATAGTGTGGACCGAACAAGGCGGCCCGGAAGTCGACGCGCCGGCAGCATCGGACGGTTACGGAAGCAGACTTCTCCACCGGGTAGTCACCGGGCATCTTGCAGGTTCGATTGTCTACAACTGGACGAGGAGCGGCGTACTTGTAACTCTCCGCATCAACGAGGACCGGCTTGCACGATAAACCGGACTAATGCACTCGCTTCCGCCCGAGTCCCCGTCGACGAATAACGCCCCTTTGTCGAAGAGCCACGCCCGGCTTCGCGCACGCGGCTCATCGTCTGGAAGTACCTTGATCGTCGCTTCCCGCGCCGCCGAGACGAGCGCCTGCCTGGCCTTGGCGGCGTCCTGCCCCGTTCGAGCGACCTCAGCAAACCGCAGCGCTGCCGCCAGGCCGTGTCGTTGACCCGATTCGGCAACTTGTCCGACATCAATATGTCCGTGATGGCTGCAGTCGTGGTGACCTTTGAAGTCTTCATGCCGGGAGGAAGACCGCGACTTCTCTGGTCGGGCTCGCTAGGAGGATCCCGATTCCTACCTCGATGGCATGGATGACTGCCCGGAGGTGGTCGTCGAGCGCAACAAGCTCGGCACGGAAAGCTTCTATTTCCACGAGCGCATCATCAGGCTGGCGCTTTCGGTCTTTCGAACCGTCGGCGCCATCGTCGACGTCTTGAAGACTATGTTCGCGCCGAGCCCAGGGGATCCTACGAATTCGACTGAAGTTCGCGGCGCCGGACGGCGACGGAGCCATGCTTCGTGGGTCCGGCTCCCGGAAAAGGGCCGGACCACGTTAGGGTCAGGCGGCCTTTTCGGCGTTCTGGTTCACGACCTTGGTCGCGATGGAGGTGAGGGCGATGTCGGTCGCCTGCTCTTCGTCGAGCGTGGTTTGCAGGAGCTTGACGGCATCCTTTATGCCTAGTTCGAGCGCCCAGGTTCTGAGCGTTCCGTAGCGCGACATCTCGTAGTGCTCGACCGCCTGGGCGGCGGCGAGAAGACCGGCGTCGAGGGCTGGCATGCCCTGATACTCCTCCATGATCTCGGCGCCTTCCTTGACTATGCCCATCATGGCCTCGCAGGTCTTCTGCTCAGGCTTCTTGCCGATGATCTTGAATACCTCCACGAACTCACAGTCAACGCTGCTGTCCACGCGCCCTCTCGACATCGGGAGGCCGAATTCGGTTGTCGTGGGCAAAGAGAAAAGAGAGCGACGACGGCTTTCGCCTTTCATGGACGGAGCGCGGCGGCCAGGCCGCCTTGCCAGTCCTTCATCGTTTGCCACCATGATGGTGAGGCCATGGTTGAGAAGCAGTTGTCCGGCAAGGTGGAACCCGAATGGCAGGAAGAAGACGGTGTTTGCGTCGTCCTCGACATTCCGGGATGCGGTCCGAGACTATCTGACAGCATGCGGGTAACACAAAGGAACCGCATGACGGGTCGGGAGTTCTAGGGCCGAGTGAACAGGAGATACGAAATGCAGCTTACCGAAAAACGCGTAACGTTTGAACCGGGTTCGGCGACCGTGGTATTCGTCGGCGAGGGAGCCGACAACGTCTCCGTCACTTTCAGCAATTCCAACGACACCCTCACCGAACCGGACGCCATCACCCATGCAAAGGCCATGATGGTGCAGCTCACGGCTTTCGATGAGGAGCCGAGTAAAGTCGACGGCACGTCAACCGATACGACGCTTTGAGCAATGGCAGTTTCGATGGATGAAGCAAGGGTCTGGAGTCGGTTCCCAGCGCTCGATCCAGCAGGGACGGCGATGTTCTGGACAGGACGGGAAGAGGGGTTGGACGATAGCTTCTGGCAGGCCCTGTCTCCGCCACCGCTACCAAAGACTCGAGAGTGCGCCTGGCAAAGGAACCTTCGCCACGTCACCGAGTTCGCTGAGGTACTCATGGAGGAACCGCAATGGCCGACGACCGCGAAGAGGCAATCAGGCGACTGGCGTATTGGCAATGGGAAAGCGAAGGCCGGCCGGAGGGCCAGCACGAGCGGCACTGGCAGGAATCCGAAGCAGGAATTCCACGGAGGATTCATCCAAGCCTCAGACATCTCAGCCGGGGGAGGACGTCATGTGGGATCTTCCGGAGCCGGATACGACGAGAATGCACCGGATGCCCAGGATGGCCTCAATGAAGACGGCGAAGGATCATCCCTCGTCGAAGAACCCACAGCAGTGCCGCCCGGCGTCGTTCAGACGCCGGAACGGTAGTATAATCCTACCCAGGTAGCGCCACTGCGGACAACAAGTCGAGGCAGACGATGGCTGACGACAAGCTCTCAAAATATCGCTCGAAGCGCGACTTCAAGCTGACGCAGGAGCCGAGTGGCGCGACCCGGCTCAAGCCTTCGAACCGGCTGCGGTTCGTCATTCAAAAGCATGACGCCAGCCGCCTTCACTACGACCTTCGACTTGAACTCGACGGCGTCTTCAAATCCTGGGCGGTGACCAGAGGCCCCTCGCTCGACCCACATGACAAGCGTCTCGCGGTCGAGGTCGAAGATCATCCGCTAGACTATGGAGACTTCGAGGGGACCATACCGAAGGGGCAATATGGCGGCGGCACTGTCATGCTTTGGGATCGCGGTTACTGGGAGCCGGAGGGAAAGAAGACGCCCCAGCAGGCGTTCGCAGACGGCGATTTCAAATTCACGCTCGAGGGAAAGCGCCTTCAAGGCAGCTTTGTGCTTGTTCGCATGAAGCACGATCGCACGGGAGGTAAGCGCACGAAGCTGCTCCTCAAGCATTACGACGACTTCTCCGTCCATTCAAACGGCGGCACGGTTCTCGATGATGCCACGCAGGCCGAAACCGTTCATGGTTTCTGGCGGTGCCGTCGGGGCCGATGCGGTGTGTGATAGCAACGAAGGACTTGTTGCGGATCGACGTAAGACCAACGAACGCGAGAAAAAAACTCCGGTGAGCTCGAAACGGCCGAAGGCGTCGGGCAAACTCCCTGAATTCATACCGCCGCAACTATGCGAAAGCCGGGAACGGCCCCCGTCCGGAGAGGGCTGGATCCATGAGATCAAGTTCGACGGGTACCGCATTCAAATGCGAGTGTCGGAGTGCAAGGTCACGTTGAAAACCAGGAAGGGACTGGATTGGACGGCCCGATACCCTGGCATCGAGCAGGCGGCCTCTGGACTTCCGGACGCCATCATCGATGGCGAGATCTGCGCGCTAGACGAAAACGGCGCTCCAGACTTCGCTGCGGACGAGGCCGAGCTGCCTGAACCGGAAAGTGAGGTTCCAAAGGCGAGCCGCCGAAATTCGTCGGGGAAGGCCAACGTCATGGGCGTTCTCATTTCTCATCCCGACAAGACGCTTTGGCCCCACGCAGGCGACCGGAAGCCGGTGACGAAGCTCGACCTCGCAACCTACTTCGAAGCCATCGGTCCTTGGATGCTTGAACATCTCAAAGGCAGACCGTGCTCCCTCATCCGTGCACCCGATGGTTTGGGCAGCGAGCAGTTCTTCCAGCGCCACGCCGGGCTCGGCACCTCAAACCTCCTGGAGCTTGTGGAGGTCTTCGGCGATCGCAAGCCCCTACCTTCAGATCGACCGTATCGAGGGACTGGCGGCGGTCGCCCAGGTTTCAGGTCTCGAGCTCCGTGGAATTGCGAGCCGATCAGCCGGAGGTTCCGGGCCGCCTCGTGTTCGACCTCGATCCGGGACCCGACGTTCCGTTTTCTTCCGTCGTGGACGCAGCCAACGAGATGCGCGAACGTCTCGAGGCTTTGGGGCTTGTCAGCTTCTGCAAGACGACAGGTGGCAAAGGACTGCACGTTGTCACACCGCTGGCAGTCCGGAAAAAAGGCAAGATGACGTGGCCCGTCGCGAAATCGTTCGCGCACGATGTCTGCCTGCAGATGGCCAAGGACGCACCCGACCGGTATCTCGTCAACATGGCCAAGAAGCTTCGCAACGGCCGCATCTTCCTCGACTATCTGCGTAACGACAGGATGGCCACGGCCGTCGCTCCGCTGTCACCGCGGGCGCGTCCGGGTGCGACGGTGTCGATGCCTCTCACCTGGGCGCAGGTGACGTCCAGCCTTGATCCAAAGCGATTTACCGTCCGGACTGTACCTGCTCTTCTTGGAAAGACCGGCGCCTGGAAGGACTATTGCGACGGCGAGCGTTCGCTGGAAAAGGCGATCGAGCTGCTTGCCAAGTCCTCGAAACTTTCAGCGGCATAGGGGAGCTCCATGGAGAAGTGTGGCGGCGCTCAGGAATTCGGACTGCCGCTCGACATCGAGCCGATGGAGGCAAGATCGGCCGATGGACTCCCGGCGGAGGAGGGCTGGCAGTACGAACCGAAGTGGGATGGATTTAGGTGCCTGGCGTTCAAGGAGAGCGGCGCAGCCGATATCCGGGCCAAGTCCGGAAAGCCGCTCGGGCGCTACTTTCCGGAGATCATGTCGTTGCTGAAGGGCCTGCCGATCGAGAGGTTCGTCGTCGATGGGGAACTCATCATCGAACTTGACGGGAAGCTGTCGTTCGAAGCGATGCAGATGCGGCTGCATCCTGCCGCGAGCCGGATACGCAAGTTGTCCGCCTCGACGCCAGCCAAACTTGTCCTGTTCGATATCCTCTTCGCGCCGGACGGGGGCTCGCTATTAGAGGAGCCGTTGAAAACGCGACGAGCCGTCCTGGAAACCCTAATGACGCCGTTCGTAAAAACGAAGGAACTCGTACTGTCACCCTTCACCACAGACTTCAAGAAGGCCCACGAGTGGCTGTCGCAGGCAGGCAACGGCGGGACCGACGGTGTTGTCAGCAAGCGTCTTGACGGGGCCTATGAAGTTGGTGCCCGCGCCATGATCAAGGTCAAGCGTCTCCGCACCGCCGACTGCGTCGTCGGAGGCTTTCGCTATCAAAGCAGATCGAAGGAAGTCGGTTCCCTGCTGCTGGGTCTATACAACGACGACGGGGAACTGGACCACGTCGGTTTCACCTCGACCATAGCCGACGCCGATCGTGCCGAACTCACGAGAAAGCTTGAAGCGCTACGGCACCCTCCGGGGTTCACCGGGAAAGCGCCTGGCGGTCCTAGCCGGTGGAGTACCGAACGAAGCGGGGAGTGGGAGCCTTTGAAGCCTGAACTCGTCGTTGAGGTTCGGTTCGACCATGTGACCGGCCGCCGGTTCCGGCACGGCACGAAGCTGATGCGCTGGCGGCTCGACAAGAAGCCGTCGCAGTGTACCTACGAACAGATCGAGAGAGCGGCCATGGGCGATCCAACGGCTTGACAGCGGACGCCGGTCACACCTCACAAAGGCGTATCCGTTGCCCCTAGTCTCGGTTGAGAAGCGGCAAGTCCTTCGGATGGATACGGTTTTGGAGCATGGCGGCCTCTCAGGGATTGGAGGTCCGCAGGTGCAGGTTGGCCGCTAGGACGACCAACCGCCGTATCGCTCGCGCGTTGCCCGGAATCAGGCGGCCCGCGCGTTGACGGTCGCTTTGGCGATCTCGGTAAGCCGCTCGTCTGTCGTTTCCTCTTCGTCAAGAGTCTCCGCGAGGAGGTCAGCTACGTCATCTAAACCGAGCGTCTCGGCCCAGGTGACCATCGTGCCGTAGCGGCTGATCTCGTAATGTTCCACAGCCTGTGCGGCGGCGAGAAGGCCCGGATCAAGCGCTGCCGTGCCCTTGAACGCCTCCATGACTTCCTTGCCTTCCTCGATGATGCCGAGGATGGCATTGCAGGTCTTCGGCTGCGCCGGCTTGCCCATCAGTTCGAAGGCCTGTTCCAGCCGCGTTACGTGATCTTCGGTCTGACCGCGATGGGTCTCGAATGCCTTCTTGAGATCAGGCGATTGCGCGGCTTCGGCCATCTTGGGCAGGGCCGTCAGTATCTGCTTTTCCGCGAAGTAGATGTCCTTGAGGGTCTCATAAAGGAGATCGTTGAGGTTTTTTGATTCTGCCATGTCGATGTTCCTTGTGTTGAGATGATTATGGGTTCCGGTCGCGTGTATATTCTTCAAGGATGGGGTCTGGCTTCGTGCCAGCCACACCGCCGAACCAAGCTGCAATCACGCCGAGAACGAGTGCGAGGAAGCCGAGCAGAGCGCCGCTGGAAACGACGTCCGTCGTGGCCTGTGCCGCCTCCAAAGCCTGCTGCTTTGCCTGATCGATGGATGCCCTGTAGTTTGCCTCGTATTCATCGATCTTCGCACGCGCCTGGTCGACAGGGATATTCTGAGCCTTCGCCAGAGCGTCGGCGGCACGGGCAGGAGGCAAAGGACGTGTCGAATGCCCGGGCGTGATCGCGAGGGATTCAATGGTGACGCTGGAAACACGTATGTCCGCATAGTTTGCTGCGACTAGGGCGACCGACATTGTGCCTGACCGCAATCGAATCCCGGAGAAAGACAGTGAGAGGCCTGCTGCCGTTTAGGCGACCGACTCCGCACATGGTGTCCAACTCGGATAGGAGGGCGACCGCCCTCAATTCCGCGGATATGCGTTCGATGTAGGCGGTCGCGAAATCTCGAATTTTGTCATTCTGGAAATTTGAAATCACTCGAACGCCCCTAGAAGGCGCCCCAGCGTGATGTGTCGCTTGAAGGAACGCCACAAAGACCCCGCAGAATAGACCGCGGGGTGTCTTCGTTGAGCCAGATTTTACTGGCAATTGCCGGCGGCATCTTTGACTTGGCCCTGAACGCAGTCGGAAGAATCTTGCGTGCCCTGGGAGTCCATGTCTTTCTCGGTGCTCGTGCCGGAGGAGGTGCCGGAGCCGCTACCGGACATGCTGCCAGATCCGCTACCGGAACCTGACGCGCCGCCGGACTGGCCAGAACCACTTGTCCCACCAGAACCACCAGTTCCACCAGAGCCGCCGCTGGCCTGAGCCATGGCCGAAGTTGCAAGACCGATCCAAAGCGCCGAGGCGTTGACGGACCTTCTCAAAAAAGCTCGCCCCCGGTGATCGCCACATGAATAACCTTGAACATCAACTTTGGGGTTTGCCGTAGTCAAACTCTCTTCTCAACCAGTCGAACATGGGTACGGGGTCGGCAAATCTCCCCGCGCCGCGGCCTCTGCTTCTATCGTCTCACCGGAAAGCGTCATTTCTCGTTGCCGCTTGGGGTCGTGACCTGTGTCGATCCGCCACCGTTTCCTGTAGGGGTCGGGTCGCGGGCGGTCGCAGTCGGAGGGGGCGACGTTCCGATTGCTGGATTATTGTCAAACGTTCCACTTCCTGCCGGGGTGTTAGGGACCGGATCAGCGCTTGTAGAAGCCGTTGGCTTCGCGTCGCGATCGATGCTTTCCCCCCATATTTCGGCACCTATCCACGCCACCGCAGCCAACGCGAGTGCGCAGACGAGCACCACAAGAACCGGCCTTCCGATAAGCCCCTGTCTCGTTCGCGCGGCGGTACTCCGCGTACGTTTTACCTGCGAAGGAGAATTGTCTTCAAGCTGATTTGTCATGGCGTCCTCGTTGAAACTGTGAGCTGGGTTGGTAATCCTCACGCCTCAACACGAGCGACGTCCGGTTGTTCCTGGGAGATGGCAAAAACACCACCGTAGACCGCTTGTGTTCCTAAATTCCCAGCGCGGACGACTTTCGACAGATGCCGCCAATTCCGGACCAGCATCGGCCTGTGAGCGGCGTGCAAAAGGTCATCGAAGATGCTCTTCGTTCGGCCGGTCTTATGGCCTGACCAACCTTCGTCGTTTGACTGGGAAGCGACCGGCTACGAGGCTACATCGCCTTCGGCTTCCTGCTCCGAGTAGCGCTCGGAGAGGAACTTTCCCAGACCGCTGAGACCGTCGATATGATCGCAGAACGTGTTGATGGCGACGAGAAGAGGGACCGCCACCGACGAGGGATCTTGTGGCGGCGAAAGACGATCTCGACCGGATGTCAAGGAATCTCCCTTTGCTGCGGGAGGCGATCGCCGTGTCGTGGGGCATCGCCGGAGATGTTGTTGATTTCTCCGCATGCCTTGCAGTGGAAGGCGTTGCCTGGGGGCGTCCGGAGCCCAGGCACTGTACGAGCTTTCATCCTTCTTGTCCGCCCCGCTGCGCCCATTCGGGCGTCTGCTGACGCGTCAAGCGGCCTTCCTGAGATGCGGCTCCATGACAGTGCATACGCAGCAGCGGGAAAGCCCCCATCTTGTGAGGTCGCTACCTCCTTGATGGCGGCTATTCCCTCATGATCTGCCCACAAAAAAATCGCAGGCGAGAGGTTTCCACGAACCATCTCACCGGAGAGGAACAAATCTTCCGATCGATAGTTCGCGGGATATGGCAGCGCCGTTAACCATGCATGGGAGGATTCAATGTCAAACGAGTTTTCGGAAGGCGAAGTGGCGCCCTTGCGTCAGTCGCCACTACAAAGCGGAGAGCCCAATCCATCGACGACGAGCCCAGCACAGTTGGGCGATCTTAAAGACAAGGTCGCTGAAGACCTGAGTGCTGCGCGCGACACCATCAAGGAAGGCGCCGAGGCCGCGGTCGTCAAGGCGAAGGACGCCGTCTCCGAACAGACAAATTTCGCTGCCCGCCAGGTCGGCGGCATTGCAACTGCCCTTCAGAAAGTTGGCTCGGAGCTCGAAAAATCCGATCAATCCGAGGTCGGTCGATACGCCAGGCAGATCGGGACTAGCGTGCAAAGTTTTGCAAAGCAGATGGAGGGACGCGATCTCGGCGAAGTGTAACCGCTGTTCCACTCCCACGTTGTCCTCGCCGCCCTGATCTGTGATCGCCTATCCATGGACGAGCAACGGGAGTTTCTCCATGGAGAGTACATTGGAGGTTCTCACGACCAGGAACCCTGGACGTGAGGTTCACCGGCACTGGCCGGACGAGTTGAAGGCGCGGATCGTTTCGGAAAGCCTTCGGCCCGGCGCGATGGTCAATGAAGTCGCTGAGCGACACGGGCTGAAGCCGAACCACCTGTCGACTTGGAGAACGATGGCCCGGCAGGGCAAGCTGGTTCTGCCTGCACCCGAGGATGCGGTTGAGTTCGCATCGGTGATCGTTGATCCACCCGCTTCGGAGCTGCCGATCAAAAAAGTCAGCCGTCCCGAGATCATCGTCGGCGCTGTCACGATACGGCTGGAAGAAGGCGCGTCTGCCGCCCGGATCGCCGCTGTCGCGCGTGCTTGCGCGGTTCCAGCATGATCCTTCCCTCGAACCGCGTCCGGATTATGGTGGCAACAAAGCCCGTCGACTTCCGCAAAGGCCATGATGGATTGGCGGCGCTGGTAAAGAACGAGCTGCATAAAGACCCGTTCACAGGGACAGTCTTTATATTCCGGTCACGCAAAGCTGACCGGTTGAAGCTGATCTACTGGGATGGGAGCGGTCTGGTGATGGCCTACAAGCGGCTGGAGGAACATACGTTCACCTGGCCGGGCATCAAGGATGGTCTGATGACGTTGGGACATGCCCAGTTCGAGGCGCTGTTTGCAGGCCTTGACTGGCGTCGGGTTCGTGCCGTTGAGGCAAGAGCGCCGACCACCATCGAATAGGTGTGACACGATGACTCGGGCGACAAATCCGAGCGGTGAGACGAGGCAGAATTTGATAAAACTGCCACCATGTTGGACGCTGCCAATTTGCCGGACGATATTACTGCCTTGAAGGCGATGCTGCTCGCAGCGCAAGCGAGTGAAGTCCGCAAGGATGATCGGATCGAACGGCTGGAGAAGCTGGTCGCCGCTTTCAAGCAGGCTGCCTTCGGCCGCAAGTCCGAGAAGGCTGATCCCGAGCAATTCGACCTCGCATTGGAGGACCTGGAAACAGCCATAGCGGCCATCCATGCCGAAGATGAAGCCGATAGCCCCTCGGGCAAACCGAGCCCCAAATCTCGCGCTGCCAATCGTGGCTCTCTTCCCGCCCACCTTCCTCGTGTCGAAGAGACCATCGAGCCGGAGAGCTTGAGCTGCACCTGTGGCGGCGGATTGCATTGCATCGGTGAGGACGTGTCCGAGCGGCTGGATGTCATTCCTGCACAGTTCCGTGTCATCGTTACTCGTCGCCCCAAATACGCCTGCCGTGCCTGCACCGATGGCATATCTCAGGCTGCAGCACCTGCACGACTGATCCAGGCCGGATTGCCCACTGAGGCAACCATCGCGCATGTGCTGGTCTCCAAATATGCCGATCATCTGCCGCTCTACCGCCAGGCCCAGATCATGAGCCGCCAAGGGATTGATCTTGACCGCTCAACACTCGCCGACTGGGTCGGTCGGGCTGCTTTCGAACTGCGTCCGGTCTTCGACGCCTTGGTTGCCGACCTGAAGGGGTCAACGAAGCTCTTCATGGACGAGACCCGTGCTCCGGTGCTCGATCCCGGTTCCCGCAAAACCAAGACCGGATACTTCTGGGCGCTGGCCCGTGATGACCGACCGTGGGGCGGAGGTGCGCCGCCGGGGGTAGCCTTCACCTATGCCCCCGGTCGCGGCGGGTTACATGCCGAGCGGATATTGCAAGGATTCACGGGCATCCTTCAGGTGGATGGCTACGCCGGATATAATCGGCTGATCGCACCCGACCGAGCCGGTCGGGACGTCGCAAGCTGGTCGAGGTCACCCGGAACGGATCAGCGCCGATTGCGGAGGAAGGCGTGCGGCGGATCGGTGAACTCTATCGGATCGAGACGGAGCTGCGCGGCCTTCCCGCAGACGCTCGCCTAGCTGGGAGGCAGGCACGGTCAGCTCTGTTGATCGAAGACATGCGAGTCTGGCTCGGCCATCATCGCACCCGCGTTGCTGGCAAGTCGCCTCTCGGCGAAGCGCTTACCTACATCGCCAAATACTGGGATGGTCTTTGCGTCTTCCTGACCGACGGCCGCATCGAGATCGACAACAATACCGTTGAGCGGACCATCAGGCCAATAGCGCTAAACCGAAAGAACGCTCTCTTCGCCGGTCATGACTCTGGAGCGGAGAATTGGGCGACCATCGCATCGCTCGTCGAGACGTGTAAACTCAACGCCGTTGATCCATTTGGCTATCTGACCAGCACGCTAACGGCCCTCGTTAATGGCCATAAGCAGAGCCAAATTGCGCATCTCCTGCCTTGGAACTACCGGGTTGGTTAGACGATCGGCCCGAGGTTGTTGTCCAGTGGCGAGGTAAAGCTTGCCTCCGTTTTACCTTTTTCCAGAGTGAGTCCGAGACAATGCGAAGCGTCGGAACCTCGTGAATGATATGTTGCTCTGGGGAGTTGAGCCGAGACACCCGGCGTTCGCTCACTGGGTTCTTTCGGTATACGAGCCTGTTGAACACCAGGCGACCGATGTACATCTGATTATTTAGAATTCCGCTACCTCTTCGCCGGTGCCCCCGGATCGCCGTTCCTCTCCAAGCCTGCCCGCGAGGGCCTGGTATACCCTGCCCATTGAGGGTTTCTGCGATGGCGTCAGGACTTAGGCCTTTCACATATTGCTTAAATATCCACACGATGACGGCCGCCTCGGCGGCAATGATCTCCCTCAGGCCACGGATCAGTTCGCCGTCCGCTCCAATCATCTTTTTGATCGAGTAGCCGTAACAAATGCCGCCGGGAACTCGGCCCGTCTTCGCTACTGTCTTCATGCCTTCCCTGGTTCGATATCGAACCTGCTCTAGCATCTCGCTATTCAGGACCGCCCTCAGGCCAAGCTCCATGGCTGACACTTGAGAACCGCCATGTACGGTCCAAAGTTCAATGTCGTGGAACTGGAGCAGCTTCAACACTTTAGCGCTGTGTTCTAGGTCTCGCGAGAGCCGGTCAAGCGTAAGGCAAAGTAGGACATCGTAGGCACCCACTCGCGCCCCTGTCAGCGCAGCCTGAAGGCCTGGCCGTGTTTCGAAATTAGCGCCGCTAACGCCAGCATCAACATATGTCCCGCACAGCTTCCAACCGCGCTCCGCAACAAATGAAGCCCCCAGATCAAGCTGGGTTTCGATTGAAGCTGGGTTCTGTTGATCTGTTGAATACCGCGCGTAAATGACCACTCTCTTGCACATATTGGCCTCCCGATAACAATGGTAGGCCAAGGTATCACGACGCAGATGTGCTCAAGTGTTTGTCGATTTCTGCAGTCTTCAAAAGTTCGTCAAGGTGTGAACGGAGCTGCGCTTACGGCGAAGTAGCAACCATCGCCGAAGACTTCGGACGCAAGCAGCCACTAGCATTTCTTGGAATCGCGGCGTTGGCAGGGCTGGCGGCCAGCCGCTTTCTAACCGCCTCGGCAAGTCGATCGGCGAGGGCAAGCTCGCGACAGGAGAATACGGATATCCAATCCGATTTTTCCACGAAGAGCGGAGGGCCCGCAAATGGTTAAACCCACCGAAAACATCCCGCTCTCCGAACTCGTGAGCGGACTCGTGGCCGATCTGACGGGACTCCTACGCAAAGAAATCGACCTCGCCAAGACCGAAGCTTCTGAAAAACTCACACAGGCGCTGAGCGGCATCGAAGTTCTAATCGCTGGCGTGGTGCTCGCGATCGGCGCCGTCGGCGTCCTACTGAGCGCGCTTGTCGGCGGCCTTGCATCCTTTTTGGTCGGCCAAGGCATGACGCAGCCAAACGCCAGCGCGCTTGCCGCACTCGTTGTCGGCCTCATCATTGCTCTGATCGCCTGGGCGATGGTGTCACGAGGCTTGAGCGCACTGCGCGGGAGCAACTTGAAGCTTGATCGCACGACGACATCGCTGCGCCGCGACGTCGATGCCGTGAAGGAGAAGATCTGATGGCCAACGCAATTGAAAAGACATCCTCCGAGCTTCAGCGGGAGATCGACGCTGATCGCCTGCGTATTGGAGATCGCATAGACGCCATTCAGGAGCGAATGTCGCCGGGCCAGCTCATCGACGAGGTCCTGGCTTACGCGAAGGGCAGCGGGGGCGGCGAGTATGTCAGAAATCTCGGTCAGGCTTTGAAGGACAATCCGGTACCGGTCGCGTTGATGGGCGTCAGCCTCGCCTGGCTTATGGCAAAGCAACAATATCCGTCTTCGTCTGCCGCCCCATCGAGCGCTGGTTTGGATGATGACTATCCCCTTTATCAGGTCGAGGGACCTGTGCGGCGCATCGGTCCTCCGGAGAAAAACGGTGTCCGCTACAGCCATTTCGCCGACACCTCAGGGAAGCGGTTGAAAGCCCTTACCGACGATGCCGGACGCCGCGCCGGGCATTTCATGGACGACGCGGGAAAGACGTATCGGGGCTTTGCGGATGCCACCGGAAGGCAGATCGAGCAGATCGCCGACGAGACAGGAGCGATGTTTGACGCAGCGTCGGGATGGGCCTCAAAGACATGGGCTCAGGTCAAGGGCACCGCAAGCAATATCGGCACGCGTGCGTCGGATGCTGCCAGCGCGATCTCGGAGCGCTCCACGTCGGCAGGAACAAGCATGCAACAGCAGGCGAGCAAATTGAACGATGCCATTCTAACCCACTTCCGCGACCAACCGCTCGTCGGCGGCGCTCTCGCATTTGCGGTGGGCGCGGCGATCGGAGCGGCCTTGCCGCATACCGAAACCGAAGACGACTATCTCGGCGAAGCCGCCGACGCGGCGAAAGACACGGTTGCCGCCAAGGCGTCCTCGATGATGGATCAAGGAACGGAGATTGCATCTGACGTCTATAGCAAGACCGTTTCAGTCGCGTCCGACGTTCATGATGCTGCCAAGGCTCGGGTGGTCGAGGAGGCCGACGCGTTCAAATCAGGGGTGCGCAAGGGGGAACCGTAATCCCAGTAAGAAGCGTTGCCTACCGCAATTACACCCTGCCGAAAAGGAACTGCCAGTGCCCATTGGTCCCCACATCAAGCTGTCGAGCGTCGCCACCCTCCTTGTCGCGGTGGGGGGCGCACTCGTCGCACTGACGGGGACGCGTAGAGACACGCCAGACGGATCAGGGGAGAACGAACTTGAGGCTGGCCGCGGAAGGGACGCAAGCGTCCCCGAGGCGATCCCTGTGAAAGGGCTGCGCGATGTCTTTTGGCGGGTGATCCACGAAGTCAGCGATGATCGTGTGACACTCATCGCCGCTGGAGTGACGTTCTATCTGTTGTTGGGTCTCTTCCCATCGCTGTCGGCACTCGTCGCGCTCTACGGGCTGATCGCCGATCCGGCCACCATCGGCGACCACCTCCGGGAGCTGTCAGGATTGCTTCCGCCGGGCGCTTTCGATCTCATCGCCGATCGCATCAAGAGCCTCGCCGAAAGCCGCAGCTCGACGCTTGGCATCACTTTCTTCGGGGGCCTTGCCATCGCCCTTTGGAGCACGCACAGCGGCACGCTCGCGATCTTCGATGCGATGAACGTGGCCTACGAGGAGAAGGAAAAACGGGGACTGATAACGCTGAACCTCGTCGGTCTGTGCTTTACACTTGCAGCGATGCTTTCTGCCGCCACGATGATCGGGCTGGTCGCCGTCATGCCTGTGATACTTTCCTTTCTTTGGCTCGACCAATTCAAGGAGCACATGGCCCTGCTTCTGAGATGGCCTTTGTTGCTTTTGATCGTCGCCGCAGCGGTCACCGCCGTCTACCGCTTCGCCCCAAGCCGGCAACCCGCCAAGCTCCGTTGGATGACTTGGGGTGCCGGTCTCGTGACAGTATCATGGTTTGCAATGTCGCTCGGGTTTTCGTTCTATCTAAACCACTTCGCCAACTACAACGCGACGTACGGCGCCCTCGGGGCGCTGATCGGCTTCCTGGTCTGGATATGGATTTCCATCGTCATCCTGATCGTGGGAGGCGAGCTGAACGCGGAGCTGGAACACCAGACGGCGAGGGACACCACCACGGGAGCGCCGTTGCCGATGGGATCACGCGGGGCCCATGTGGCGGACACCCTTGGCGAGACCGCCGACCGAATGCGCTGATCGGCCCGACGCCGCCTTCGCAGCCAGTTAGTCCGGAAGTGCAAGTTCGCCCGTCTCCTACGTGCCGCGCCTTCGACCCGCCTGGCCCGTGGTCGCGTTCGTTTGGTCTCGAGTCCTCTCCAGGAATGAAGGCGAGGATCAGAAGCGCCCCGTTAAGAGTTCCACGCTGTTCGCATTGATGAAAGGAACGAACTGCGAAGTCGCGCCTTTCCTTCGAGCCGAACAAAGGAGTTTGGATCATGGGAAGCACCTCAGACAAGATCAAAGGCAAGACTAACGAAGTCGCTGGCAAGGCACGTCAGGCGGTCGGCAAGGCCGCGGATCATCACGAAGAGCAGGCAAAGGGCAGCGTTCAGGAAGCCAAGGGCAAGGCCCAGGTTGCCAAGGGCGAGGCCAAGGATGCTGTCAAGAAGGTCGTCGACAAGGCGTAGCCGCAAGATCCAGCACAGTCCAAATTCAGCCCGCGCTCGTCGTGGGCTCTTTCCACGAAAAAGAGGGCCACATGAAAGTCATCACTTTGGCCGCTACGGTCGTCACGCTCGGCCTTCTCACAGGAAACGCATTCGCTCAGGCTGCCGAGGATCCGGCCGTGAATGCATGCAAGTCCACCGGCCTTCTCGCTCTTCAGGAAAGCTCGCCGGACATCACCGATCTGGTCATGGACATGGAGAGCCTGGCGATCAGCAAGGCCGACACGAAGGTCGAGGACGTGGCCGTCAAGACCGTCATTCTGGGCGAAGCATACATCGCCCGCAAGGAAAAGACCGGCAAGCCAGACAGGTTCGTCTGTCTGCTTGGCGACAAGGGCAAGGTCCTGCTGACCTTCTTCACCGCCCAGTAGACCATGAGAGAGCCGGACAAATTAGCAGGGCCGGGTCGCCAGCTTATCTGAGCGGGAAACGCCGGCGTTGGGCGGACATACCGCCAATCCGCTTATGCTGCCCGGTATCGGCTCGACCACGCTGGAGGAATTACCGCCGGAAAGGGTCAATAGGGCAGGCGCAGTCCTGATGTTTCGAACTTTGCAGGAACATTCGCGGGCGGTCCCAGTTCGCTTCTAACAACTTCGGAGGAGAAGTCATGGAAGATGACCGCGAAGAAGCAATTAAAAGACTCGCACGCGAAAAATGGGAGAGCGAGGGCCGCCCCCAAGGATAGCACGAGCGTCACTGGCGAGAAGCCGCGGCTGAACTGGAAGGCAAGGATCCGGAGCTTCCGCAGACCTCGATCCCCGGCGAAGACGGCCACGCCGCCGCGACGTCCGGTGGGGACGGCTTCACCGAAGACGGCGAGGCCTCGTCACCAACTGAAGAGCCAACCGCCGTCTCACCAGGGGTCGTTCGAAAGTCCAAACGGTAGCCCGGCCTCGGTCCGCTCTCGTACCGGTCCTCGTAAATGAAACCGAGCAGACCTGGACGTTGGAAGCCTCGACACAGGAGAACGTCGATGGACGGAACGCACTGGGCAATACTCTTTGGAACGCTGACGCTCATCTGCTGGATGGGGGCGGGGCTAATCGCTGTGCTTGGCATCGGCGAGGAGATTCGTCATGGCGAGTCCAGCATCAAGACTGAAGTCGCGACTGTGGGTCTCGCCGTCGCGGGAGTGCCGTCCGAGCTTGCAATGGCGGCGGCGATGGTGTTGGCATGACAGGCGCGGACACCGTCCACAGTTCCCCGTGCCGCCGGCTGCTTTTCACCAGCGCCCATCCCTACGAAGCCGCCCGACGCGGAGTGTGATGCCGAACCGTCAACGTCGATTTTTACCCCGTGTCGCAACAGCCTCCGCTGCATGATCCGGCCACCGCTTCGAGGAAGGCCGCTAGCCGAACAACCCTCCGCCAGCGAGGTTTTTTGCAATACAGGAGCATGAGATAACGGGACACGTGGGTCCTCCTTCGACCGCACGGCGCGACCGATCCAGCGCCCGGAGGCTCTGCAGGCAACGGCTTCGCTACGCAGCGCGGCCTAGCGTCAGATGGTAAATAGCCCCCAGGAACCACGGCCGGCGGCTGATGTTCGGAGAGAGGAGATCCACATCATGTCACAACGAAATCTCACCGGGAGGAGAGTACTTGTCGTCGCTTCATGCAGCGAAAACTATCGCCGAAGCTCTGGTGGAGCAGGGGGGCGAAGACGTCGGACAGTTTTCCAAGCCCGAGGAATGCCTGCCTTATTGCGGCGGCAACCTGATCGACGCCACGATTGTCGACGTCAAATCAGCTACGTGGACTCGTTCCCTATTGCTGACCGGCTGGTGCATGAAGGTATTCCTTTCATAGCGCCGAGGGAGGAACAAGGTTGCATTTCAATCCGATAGCACCATTTGCTCGTCCACTCGGCGGACAGCGGCTGGTGGACCTATGCTGCGGGTCACGTTTGTCAGAGCGGAAACTCTCGCCGGCGAGCCGACCGCGGAGCAGATGCCTCAGAGCCGCGGGTCGACGCGAGCTATGGCAGGGAGGTCTGCTCTCGCGCACCCCACGCCCGCACGTCATCATGAAGCTCGTTGTGCTGCCGTCTCTCCTCGAGGGCCACGTCAATGTCCTGACTTTAACCGTCCCCGAGCGAGGCTTGTCTCTTGACGTCGACTTGTGGGTCGCCGGCTTCTAGGACGTCACGCGGCACGCGCAGCAGTTGCCATCCAGTCATACGCCGGGGAGGTCCATGCCTTGCGTGCCGCGCCGTTCGAGTAATCAACGGGACTAGCGCCCTTAGGTTCCTCGTCTGCCGAAACTATTCGAACTGTCCACGCGGCTCACGGCAGTGGGCTACGAAAGACGCATTGTGCGCTCGGCCATTCTCCTGAATTGAGAAGCAGTCGCTCAAGGTCCGGCTCTTCTACACGTCGGGCCGCATCCGCCCCGTCAACCAGGCGGCCTCATCATAGACGAAATCGCCAAGGGGTTTCTTCTTCGCCCTGCCGAACACCAGCTTCCTCCCAAGCTTCACGCTCCGCCACCTTCCTGGCCTTGAGGCCCGAGAGCGGCCGCCGTTTCGGTATCATCCAGCGTCGTGCTGAGAAGTACCTCGGGGCCATCAAGTGTGGTGCGGAAGCAGAGCGCCATACTGCTGGATCGGTCGGATGGAGGCAGTTTCGTTCATGTCATTGCTCGAATTTCAACTTCCCTCGAACCGTGTTGCCGGCGCGAGGTTCCCCTGCCGTCAGCGCCAGAAGCGCTTCGTGTCCAACCACCTCGTCCACCTACGCCTGCGCCTTTGATGAGGGCGTCCTTGTCACGATGCGACACGTCCCGTATCTCGGGTGCCCCCAAAATTGGAGAGAAGGAAATGCGAACACTAAACCTCATCACGTTGCTGCTTGTTATCGTCGGCGGCATCAACTGGTTGTTTGTCGGCATTGCGAATGTCGATCTGGTCGCCGCGCTGTTCGGCGGCGATAGCGCGCTGTCGACAATTGTCTAGATCCTCGTCGGCCTTTCCGCCCTGTGGCAGCTCGTGCCGCTTATCATGGTCTTCTCGATCGGGGAAACGGCAGCCGAGGCAAATAAGGGCCGCTTTGATTAGCGCCCGAGAACGATAGCGCCTTCCTGCCTGACAACATCGGCAAAGGTAATACCCAAGACCAGGGCTTCGATACCCGTGAGGCGAGCGCGGCCACGTCCATCCGGTACCTTCTTCATTTCTGGTAAGTCTTCTTGAATGGCCAACACACTGCTCGACCTTTCCTAGCCGGGTTCCATGACGCACAGCATTTGTGCGCTATCCGGTAGCTGGTTCGTCGTAAGCGAAGTGGCCCGCGTGCCTCGCCATGTGTTCGCAAGCCGGTACACGACTAGCTCAGGAACAGGGCCAGCCAATCGTCGCCCAAATGGAGACGCCGCGGCTCGTCCTTCACATTTGCCGCTCACAATCGCTGTCGAAACGGTTCGGCTCTCTCATGGTGGGCCGTGAAGGCCTGGCCACCGTCGAGGCCAGCTCGTTGCGCCGTACTTCGTCGGCCGGAGCCTGCGCCTGAACACGGTGGGCGTCTTCATCGCGGTATCGTTCTGGGCATGGCTCTGGTCGGCGGTCGGCATGCTGGTGGCCGTCCCTCTTCTCGTCGCCATCAACACGTTCTGCGAACATATCGACGGTCTCAGCGGTCTTAAAAAGTTCCTCTTAGGAGCCGAAGGCGATGCCGCCTCGTAGCCGTCGCTTCCTCCTCAAAACTAAACGAAGGCTGTCAGGCCATAAGACCAGCCGAACGAAGAGCATCTTCGATGACTTTTTGCACGCCACTCACAGGCCGATGCTCGTCCGGAATTGGCGGCATCTGTCGAAAGTCGTCCGCGCGGGCTTCGCCGATCTCGTCCAGCCTTTCAAAGGAGGTGATCAGGTCCCAGGAGCGCGCGATCATCTGAGTGGAGGAGACTCCATGGTCCAGCATGAACAGCGCCGCCCGCCCGTAGCCGCTGGCCAGGTCGATCGGGGTTCCGTGCGCCATGCCGATTCAATCGCCGGTCTTCCCAGGCCATCCGTCCAGGTCTGCAGCGAATACCCTTTGCCATCTCCGAGCATTGAATCCCCGCTGTCCAGTTCGTGGACCCCCATCCACTGTTGCGCGATCGCTCGCGCATTCGCATCGACGACCGTCGCGTCGCTGGATCCATGCCAGAGGGAGATGGACGGCCATCTTCCTTGATGAGACGACGCTGCGCGCAGGAGCGACTGCAAATGCGCGGCATCGGGAATTCCATGCCCTCGCATGCGGTCGAATGCCTGCCGCATGGAGGCCGCCGTGCCGTACGGAGTCCTGCGATCATTGCGCCGGCGGCGAAGACTTCGGGATAGGTGGCCAGCATGACGTTCGCCATCGCGCCGCCCGCCGAAAGACCAGTGATGAATATCCTCTCCTCGTCGACCCTGTATCGCTCGACGACGGTATGGATCATCGAACGGATCGAAAGGGCCTCGCCATGGCCGCGGGTGATATCGCCCGTTTGGAACCAGTTGAAACAGAGATTGGCGTTGTTCTCATGACGCTGTTGCGGGAAAAGGACCACAAAGCCGTGATCATCAGCAAGGCGCGACCAGCCGGAGCCGGCATCAGCAGGTGGGAATAACCTTCGTCCCATTCCTTGCCCTCCCGCCCGGCGCGACTATAGCGGAAACGCGGCTAAGGAAAATGTCGCTTTTGAACAGCGGATTGGCGCACGGGTTCGGATGCGCGGGGGCGCCGCTTGGCGGAACCCCGCGAGAAAGCCCAAAGCTAAGCGCAACGCCGCAATGCGCGGACTGGCCATCGATTTGAATGCCCGAATTCCGAGGTCCAACGCCGCGAGCCGTCAGTCCGCAATCGGCCCCAAGTTGGACGTCCCTCGTGGGAGAACCCACCACGTCTGTTGCGCAACGCAGGCATCCGAGCCTGCCAATCGGGCATCCGGAACCCCTCGCAAATACTAACGTATCAGAGTCATCCTGCCTTTAGTCAGAGCGACTTTTGGAAAAGTAAGTATTCCACATTTTGGTTAGGGGCTGGCTGCCGAAGCAGGGCAGTTTTCATCAGCATTCAGGGATCGCGCAACCGGTCCCGACGCAGGAAACGAATAAGGAGGCCTCAGGTTCCAGCCCGACTATTCGATCGAAAAGAAGCCCCGCCGAAACGGGGCAGTTTGACGAAGAAGGACCGCGCGGCCTTCCAAGGGCAAGGAAGGGGCAAACAGTAACCCGTGCCACACGATCCCAATTAAATAAACGATCTATAAGCCGGTGAGTTCCGGGTTTTAGGCGCATCAAGCCCTGAACCGTTCACGTCCTTCATTTCGTGGAAGCTGCTGTTCGATCAGGTAGCGCGCAAGTGCAGTGATGCCGCCGTCGTCGGCTGGATCGGTCTCCAGCAACTCCAGAGCGCGCTCGAAGATTGGTCCTTGCTCCTCGGCGGTAATGAGGCCCTTTTTCTCAAGATGCTCCATCAGTGCCGCATGAAGTGCTGAGGTCGAAAGGGAAACGGCGGATGAGGAGATAAGGGCGTGGTCTGCCAGGACGGACGCCTGAATGCTCCGCGATGAGCGGCGGTTCCTAGCAGCTCGCAACACACGGCGGCATCTTTCAATCACTGGCATTATTCTCCCGGCAGCTAAAACGCACGGTGGCGTAACGTAACTCAGGAAGCGCGGGAAGACGGCCTTAAGTCCGAGTGATGATTGGGCTGGTGATCAGATCACCAGCCGCTTCAAGGAAGGCTCATCCTTAACGCCGTGCTGGTAGAAATGGATGATAATCGTCGCGAGCTCCTCGCGGGCTTCGTCACTTGTGACATGCTTGGCTTCACAAACCTGATCAAAGACGCGCTGACACATGGCCACCTCCTCGTCCTGCATCGGAATCTGGTCTGAAAGTATTCGCGCTTGGATCATCGAAGGCGCACCGACCTCGCTATTTTGAATTGTAGGGCGCAGAGGGGCAAATGGAAGGGGTTACGACCAGGGCTCGTCCAAACGTGTCAGAAATGGCGAGCCCTGTCGCATACCACGGCGCTGGTTGGAGAGCGGATGCCGCGGCTAGGTGCTGTGCTTGGCGGCTACAGCGCTTAAAAATAAAGCTCCAGCGGGCCTGCCCGTCAATCATCAATTCGGATTAGGACAGGCCGGCTAAAGCAAGGGCCCGCCCCTAGGAAGGCGAGCCCGAGCCGCGTTAGATGGTTCCGCCGAACCTCCGCTGAAATTGTCCAAGGGTCCAGCTCTGACAATTTCCCGTTCAGAGTGTCAGATAGAACCTATCGGTCATAGTAGCTAAATGGGATTAGGATGATAGCGGACGCAACCCCAGCCGATTGCGTTGGACAGCGCGGCCAAGCGACCAAACAAAGCTGGTTCCGTAATGTTCCAAAAAAACACTGGAAAAGGTGGCCGCGCGGCACCCGGATGAGAGCTGCAATCCGACATCACTAACGACTGAGGTAAGGAAGACTACCGCGCGGCCGTCATCCAAACGCTCGAGATACGCAACCCTTCCCGTCCGGTAGCGTACGGACCAGCCCCGCCAGACCGGGGAAGGGAGGCTGGATGAACTCAATCCAGCACCACGGACCTGAACGGGAGAACCGCGACGAGATCTCCGTTTTCATCAACGATCTCGAATTGCATCGAGGGTATCCGCTCTCCCCTATGGACCAAACCCGCGACGAGCTCGCGGGCGGAGTTGACTGCCTCTTCATGAACTGCCGCAAGATTTAGCAGATCGAGACCTTCGTCGTCTTCGACGAATTCATCGCCTGCACGGATATGGAAGTAATATTTCGCCATCTACCAACAACCGAAAGGGGCGGTCTCCTAGTTCGCAGACAATCAAAACTTCACATTGTTCCTGTCCGGTTAGCGCGCCCGCCCAGGATGACCGAGCGGTGCCAGGACGAAGGGTCGGGTCATCGCTGGCCTTTAACAGGACGGCTGCCGCGCGGCCATATCGATAACTAACCGGCACCAGCGACGTTCCAGTCCGCTACCGTACGGTCAAAAAGAAGATCGGATGATTGGGGCTCCGGCTGCCTCCCTGCGTGAGAGTAGCGGGAGATCGATCTTCCGGGCAGGCTCCAATGGTTCAACCGGTCAGGAGATCTGCCATGGAACTGTTCGTCGGTCTTGATGTTTCCGTTCGCACCACCAGCGTCTGCGTGATGGACACGAGTGGTAAACTCATCAAAGAGGGCAAGGTTGAGACCGAGCCGGATGCGATCGGCGCCTTGCTTCATGCAATTGGCGGCCCCTATAAGCGTGTCGGCCTTGAGGCCGGTCCGCTGTCGCAATGGCTCTACAGCGGCCTGGCAGCCGCAGGCTATCCGGTGATCTGCGTCGAAACACGGCACATGAAGGCTGCGCTCTCGGCTCAGATCAACAAGACCGATCGCAACGACGCCCGCGGCATTGCGCAGATGATGCGTGTGGGGCTTTACAAGCCAGTCCATGTCAAGACCGTCGGAAGCCAAGAGATCCGGATGCTGCTGACCGCGCGCAAGTTCGTGCAGACGAAGATTCTCGATGTGGAGAATAACTTGCGCGGCCTACTACGCAACTTCGGACTCAAGGTGGGAGCCGTGACCAAACTGCAGTTCGAGCGGCGTATTATCGAGTTGCTCAAACAATCCCCGCATCTACGCTTGGTAATCGACCCTCTCCTGAAAGTCCGCCGCGTGCTGAGAGAGCAGTTTCGGCACCTGCAAAGGGCCATGGAACGGCTGGCCGAGAGCGACGACACCTGCAA
>NZ_JBNDHS010000049.1:0-48730 GCF_056755095.1 Rhizobium sp. SVR5-9E
TCCCCCTCACCAACAAAATCTAAGCCTTGGCCGATGGCCAAGGGCAAGATTTTGTATCCTCTCCCCGAGGGGAGAGGGAGGGGGCGGCGAGGATGCCTTCTCCACCCTCATTCCTGTGACAAGCACAGGAATGAGGGAGCTTGGGGTGGGCGGTGGTGGCGGACCGTCCAGCAAACGTTCCGATTCCAAATCCATTTGACGTTACGGAAGAAACTCGCTCAGTCTGGTCGCGCCAACGGAGAACAGGCGAATGTCCGGCGAAACCAGCCTCAACCGGCTTCTGGCGTCGATGCAGCCGAGGCTGCAGGACGCGACCTACGTCTTTGCGACTATGCCGGACGGGGCGGACCTTCCGGCCAGACTTGAGGCGGTGATGACGTTCCGGGAAGCGGAGGGAGTAACCCTGATCCTGGAGGAGAGCGCGGCCCTTCGCGCCGGGCTTGCCGGAACATTCCGCTCGCGGATGATAACGCTGGACATCCATTCTTCGCTGGATGCGGTGGGGTTCCTCGCGGCGATCACGGCCCGCCTGGCGGAAGCCGGAATGGGTGTAAACCCGGTCTCCGCCTTCTATCACGACCATCTCTTCGTGCCCGAGCATCGTGCAGCAGAAGCCATGCAGGTGCTGCAACGGCTATCGCAAGATGGCTGAAAAAGGCGGGAACTGATCCGCTGCGTCAGAGTTTACATAGGTCTTTTCCTATATTCGGTCTTTGAATACGGAGGCTTTGCAATGCCACTGCAAAGGCTAGCCAGATACCGCTTTCTCCGGCGGATTGCACTCTATGTGCTTCGAGTGTTGGGGCCGGGCGATATCGTTGTTCAGCATCATTGGTGGCCTGATGTTTCGCTGAGCCTGCACGCCTATAAGCATCGCGGATATTGGTTCAAAGGAAAGCGGCGCGAGCGGCATGTCATGGAGAGGCTCGCGCAGCTTGTAAAGGCTGGCGATACGGTTATCGAAATCGGTGCCCACATCGGCTATCTTTCGATTCACTTGAGAAAACTCGTCGGTGATGCGGGAAGGGTGGTGGTTTTCGAACCTGGCCCCAACAACCTTCCGTATCTGCAAAAAAATACCGAATCCTTTTCCAATGTAGAGATCATCGAGGCCGCATGCGGCGATCGAGACGGGGTTGTCGACTTTTGGATCGAGTCGCTTTCGGGGCAGAACAACTCCCTGAATAAAGACTACAAGAATTTTCAGCAGAATCGCGCAAATGCTTTCAGTAATGCCATGATGGAACGTGTCCGCGTTGATATGGTTCAGCTCGACACGTTTCTGGCAGCCACGGGCCTTCGTCCGGCTTTGCTTAAGATCGATGTGGAGGGGGCCGAAAGGCTTGTGCTTCAGGGAAGCCTGCGTTGTCTGTCGGAGATACGGCCACTGGTCGTGGTGGAAGTTACAGAAAATGCGGACGAAGTGGTCGAGATTTTCAAGGCGAACGGCTACGCGATCCATGACCGAAGTCATCCCGAATGGATATGTGTCCCGTCCGAGCAATCCGGTTCTGTAAACTCGTCTCCTCGCCGCTCGGAGACGCTTGGCCTGCTGCGAAATACCGGTACATAGGGTCCGCTGAGGACGCCGGCATATAAAAATCCGGCCGCGTCGCCGCGGCCGGATTTTTTGGCATTTGATTGCGGGAAGGGCTTCTTAGAAGAAGCCGCGGCGCTGCCACCAGCCGGCTTTTTTCGGCTTGCCGTCGGTGTCACCCTCGGCCGGTTCCGTGCGGGTGGATTTCACCGTGGGAGCAGCGGACGAGGAGATGTTCGATTCGCGGTTGGCGCGGACCGGCTTCGCTTCTTCCTCTGCCGGTGTCGCGAGATCGGCTGAGGCCTCGACGGTCTCTGCTTCCGCCTCGGCAACGGTCTCTGCTTCTACGATCGGCTCTTCGACGGGAGGGGCGGATGCCTTCCGGCGGCCGCGGCCTCTGGCGGGTTTCACGGCTTCCGCGACGACGGCGTCAGCTTCGATCGCTGCCATTGCGGCATGTGCTTCGCCGGCTTCTTCGGCAACAGCCTCGACAGTTTCGGCCTGCGTTTCAGCTTCGGCGCCATCCTCGATATCGGCGGCGGTTTCATCACCGGCTTCAGCGCCTTCGATGAGCTCGCCACCTTCCTCGCGGCTGCGGCGGCCGCCACGCTTGCCGCGGCGGCGGCGTTTGCGGCGCTGGGACTCTTCGCTATCGGCACGCGCTTCGGTAGCGGCTACTGCCGCCTCATCGCTCTCGCTGCCTTCGTCGTCGCCTTCATCCTCGTCGCCGGTTTCGCCGGAAGCGGTGTCTTGAGCGGAAACCTGCTCGCCGGTGCCGTTGCGGCCACGGCGGCGGCGGCGGCGCTTGCGCTTGCGGCCGTCGCCATCGCTTTCGGCGCGCTGCTGCGGCGCGCGCTCGGCGGCTGCCGGCTTGTCCTCAAGCTCCTCGTCTTCGTCCTCTTCCATCTCGATGACGATATCGTCGTCCTCATCATCAGGGATGGCTGCGAAGTTGAAGAGGCTTTCGATCTTGACCGGGTTTTCGACCGGCTCGCCGCGATCGATCGCGAAATGCTGCGAACCGACGGCGCTGTCGGCATCGATGATGATCGAGACGCCGAAGCGGCTTTCATAATCGACGATCGTCTGGCGCTTGTGGTTGAGCAGATAAAGCGCGATCTCCGGCGTGGTGCGCACGGTGATGTTGTGCGTCGTGTTCTTCAGCAGGTATTCCTCGATACCGCGCAGAACATGCAGCGCGACCGAGGACTGCGAGCGCACGTGGCCGGTGCCGCCGCAATGCGCGCAGACCTGCGTCGTCGATTCGAGCACCGAAGCGCGGATGCGCTGGCGTGACATTTCGAGCAGGCCGAAATGCGAGATGCGGCCGACCTGGATGCGGGCGCGGTCGTTCTTCAGGCACTCCTTCAGCTTCTTCTCGACGGCGCGGTTGTTGCGCTTTTCTTCCATGTCGATGAAGTCGATGACGATGAGGCCTGCAAGGTCGCGCAGGCGAAGCTGGCGGGCGATTTCTTCCGCTGCTTCGAGGTTCGTCTGAAGCGCCGTGTCCTCGATCGAATGCTCGCGGGTCGAACGGCCCGAGTTGACGTCGATCGAAACCAAGGCTTCCGTCTGGTTCATGATCAGGTAGCCGCCGGACTTCAGCGTCACCTGCGGCTGCAGCATGCGGTCGAGCTGCGCCTCGATGCCGGAGCGCGAGAAGATCGGGTGGATGTCGCGATAGGGCTGAACCACTTTGGCATGGCTCGGCATCAGCATCTTCATGAAGTCTTTCGCTTCACGATAGCCTTCCTCGCCGGCAACGATGATCTCGCCGATATCCTTGTTGTAAAGGTCGCGGATCGAGCGCTTGATGAGCGAGCCTTCCTCATAGACGAGGCAGGGGGCGGTCGACGCCAGCGTCAGCGTGCGGACGTTTTCCCACAGGCGCATCAGATATTCGAAGTCGCGCTTGACCTCGACCTTGGTGCGGTTTGCACCGGCCGTGCGCAGGATCACGCCCATGCCCTGCGGCACTTCGAGCATCCGGGCGATTTCCTTCAGGCGCTTGCGGTCCTGCGGATTGGTGATCTTGCGGGAGATGCCGCCGCCGCGCGCCGTGTTCGGCATCAGAACCGAGTAGCGGCCTGCGAGCGAGAGGTAAGTGGTGAGTGCAGCACCCTTGTTGCCGCGCTCTTCCTTGGCGACCTGCACGAGCAGGATCTGGCGGCGCTTGATGACTTCCTGGATGCGGTACTGCTTGCGCGGCTTGCGCTGCACGCGATCGGGAACTTCCTCCATCGCGTCTTCGGCGCCGACGGATTCGATGACTTCCTCTTCCTGGTCGTGATCGTCGTCGTCATCATCGTCGCTGCGGCGGCGGACGTCGACGTCTTCGGAGATCGAGTCCGTCTCGACCATGGCGGCCATGGAACCGCCGGCGGGACCTTCGTCCTCATTGTCGACGACCGAGGCCGAAGGGGCCTCTACGTCGGTGGGGATGGCATCTTCGGTGGGCGTGGCTTCGACGACTGCCTTCTTGCGGCTGCGGCGCGGCTTGGCCTTCTTGGCCGGAGCATCTTCGGCAACAACGGCTGCCTCCGCGGCCGGAGCCTCGACTTCAGCCGTCGCGGCCTCCACGGAGGTATCAGCGCCTTCCGGCTCTTCCGCGGGCACGATGCCGATATCCGGCTGATCCTGCGTCGAGGGGTCGCTCACCGGCGCTGTTTCGACATGTTCGACATCGTCGTCGCGGCGGTGTTCCTCGGCCTCGGCGCGAAGCAGCGCCTGACGGTCGGCAAGCGGGATCTGGTAATAGTCGGGATGGATTTCGGCGAAGGCCAGGAAGCCGTGCCGGTTGCCGCCGTAGTCGACGAAAGCCGCCTGCAGCGAGGGTTCGACCCTCGTCACTTTTGCGAGATAGATATTGCCGCGTATTTGCTTCTTGTGCTGCGACTCGAAGTCAAATTCTTCTATGCGGTTCCCGCGAACGACAACGACGCGCGTCTCTTCCTCGTGAGACGCGTCGATAAGCATTTTGTCTGCCATGTAAGGTGTGCTCCTCGGCGCAGCCGGAGACGCGCATTCTCACCTGGAGGGGTGAGTCGGTCTAGCGTGAGTGCGCCGGATGATGAAAGTCGCGCTTGATTCGGGCCGGACGGCAGCAGCCAGGCGACAGCGGGGAGATTAGCCTTCCCGGGCCTGTAGACTTTGGATGAAACCTGCTGCGAAACCATTATGACCAAGCGAGATCGACAATACTTAAGACCCCTTGGGGTCCGATGAGTTTGCTCCTCAGAGCGTTTAGTGGCTATCCACCGATGAAGTTTCCGCATACGCCGGAAAATTCAGGATCTATGTACCGGGGAGAGAAGCGCGTAAGACGGCGGACGATTGCCGGTTGTGGCGCCAGGTCCTTGGTGGGGTGGCAGCCTTCGCGGCGACTCTATCCCGTCAACACTTCTAACCTGAAAATCGTTGTATGGTTTCTCTGTCACAATAGCAAGGGAAAAGCCAAATGCGCCATAATATTGATGGATTTAAAAACACATAGACAATGGGGACTGAGGGTCTGATTCGGCGGGCGGCCACAGACGCTGAAAAAGCATTGCGCGCATAAACAGAACGATAGATAGGGTGCGGCGGTCGATTGTTTAAGAGAGTACGGCGCGCAATGGCGGAATCCAGCAAGCGGAAGATGAGATTAGTTTACGCGCTCGCGGCTGCGCTTTCGCTCCAGGCCGCCATCGCGGTTGCCGCCGGCCCGAACAAGCCGGAGCCGTTGCTTGCCTATGCCGCGCGCATCGTCGGCGACGACGCCCGAACCCGTGTCGTCATCGATTTCGACCGTCAGCCGAGTTTCTCCGTCCACTACATCGCCAATCCGGAGCGCATCGTCGTCGATCTGCCGGCGACCGCGTTCGGTTTTAAGGCCGACGATCTCGGGGCGAGGGGCCTTTTCAAGGACATCCGCTACGGCACCATGGACGAGAACAGCGCCCGCATCGTGCTGACGGCCATCAAGCCGGTGAAGCTGGCAATCGCCAAGGTGCAGGAGGATGAGGACGGCAAGGGTCATCGCCTCGTCCTCGATGCCGAGAGGGTCAGCAAGGAGGAATTCGCCACGCTCGTCAAGGCGCAGTCCTGGAGCGATCCGGCAACCACGCCGCAGACGGCGAGTGCAAAGCCCGCGCCAGATACCGCAAAGCCCGGCGATTTCATCATCGCCGTCGATGCCGGCCATGGGGGCATCGATACCGGTGCGATCGGCGCCGATACGAAGACGGAAGAAAAGCAGGTCACGCTGGCCTTTGCCAAGGCACTGGCCGACCGGCTGAACCGCGAGGCCGGCATCAAGGCGTTTCTCACCCGCAGCGACGATGAATTCCTGTCGCTTGCCGAGCGCGTGCAGATTGCCAGGGAGAACCATGCGAGCCTTTTCATCTCGCTGCATGCCGATACGCTGAAGCAGAAGGATATTCGCGGCTCGACCGTCTATACGATATCCGACAAGGCCTCGGACAAGCTTGCGGCGGACCTCGCCGACCGCGAAAACCTGTCGGATCAGATCGCCGGCAAGGAGACCGTCGCTGAACCGCCGGCCGTGGCGGATATCCTGCTCGACCTGACGCGGCGTGAGACCCAGGCCTTCTCGATCTCGCTGGCCGAGAGCGTGCTCGGCTCTTTCAAGGACCAGGTCAGCACGATCAACAATCCGCACCGCCATGCCGGTTTCCGCGTCCTGCAGGCGCCCGATGTACCCTCGATCCTGCTCGAACTCGGCTTCCTCTCGAATGTCGAGGACGAAAAGCTGCTGCTCGACGACAAATGGCGCGCGAAGGTGGTGGACCGGCTGACCGATGCGGTAAAGCACTACCGCTCCTCGTTCGTTGCGAACGGCGGCTGAGACCTTGGCTAGCAATGACTAACGTGACTAAGATGTGACACCCGGAGCGAAAGCGGAAGGAAGAATGGGAATAGGGCCTGCAAGCCCTATTTTGCTCACATTCAGGCCCTTACTCACGGCTATGTTTCTGGGACGCGGGGCGGATTTGGCTTGTCGCAATGCTGCTCATGGAGTAAGCCCGCGCAACATGCAGAAATGCTATCCTCCATGCAATGATACCGCCCGCGCCATTTGAAGGTTTGGAATACCGGTAGATGATAAGACTTCTTGGATATTTCTTCGGGATTGCCTGCGTCATGTTTCTTGGCGCCGCGGCTGTCGTTGCCGTCTATCTGGCAAACGTCGCGAAGGATCTTCCCGATTACGAGGTCTTGAGCAGCTATGCGCCGCCGGTCACCACCCGCGTTCATGCCGGAAACGGCGCGCTGATGGCCGAATACGCCAAGGAGAAGCGTCTTTTCCTGCCGATCCAGGCTATCCCGGACCGTGTCAAGGCGGCTTTCCTTTCGGCCGAAGACAAGAACTTCTATAACCATCCGGGCATTGACGTGAGCGGTCTCGGGCGCGCCATCCTTGTCAACCTGCAGAATTTCGGCTCCGGGCGCCGGCCGGTCGGCGCCTCGACGATCACGCAGCAGGTGGCGAAGAACTTCCTCCTGACGTCGGACCAGACCATCGACCGCAAGATCAAGGAGGCGATCCTCTCCTTCCGCATCGAGCAGGCCTACAGCAAGGACAAGATCCTCGAACTCTATCTGAACGAGATCTTTTTCGGCTTGAACTCCTACGGCATCGCCGGTGCAGCGCTCACCTATTTCAACAAGTCGGTCACGGAACTCACTGTTGCGGAAACGGCCTATCTCGCCTCGCTGCCCAAGGGCCCGGCGAACTATCATCCCTTCCGCCATCCCGAGGCCGCGCTGGAGCGCCGCAATTGGGTTATCGACCGCATGGTCGAGAACGGCTATGTCAGCAAGGCTGATGGCGAGGACGCCAAGAAGCAGCCCCTCGGCGTCACGGCCCGCAACAACGGCCCGTCGCTCTTTGCTTCGGATTTCTTCGCGGAAGCCGTTCGCCGTCAGTTGATCGATCAGTATGGCGAGAAGACGCTCTACGAAGGCGGTCTTTCGGTCCGTACCTCATTCGATCCGCAGATGCAGCTTGCGGCGCGCAAGGCGCTGCAGGACGGCCTGACGACTTACGACGAACGTCGCGGCTTCCACGGTGCGCTGAAAAAGATCGACACCACGGCCGACTGGGGCAAGGAGCTCGCGGATATTCCGGCGTTCTCGGACGTGCCGGAATGGCATCTCGCCGTCGTGCTTGCGGTCTCGCCCGAAAGCGTCGATATCGGTCTTCAGCCGGACAAGGACGGCGCCGGCAAGGCTTCCCCCGACCGCGAGCGCGGGACGATCACCGCCAAAGACATGCAGTGGGCCTATCGCTCCTCGACCGGCGAGCGCAAGACGGCCAAGTCGCCGGAAGGCGTGCTTTCTGCTGGCGACGTCGTATATGTCGAGCGGCTGGGCGGCGAAAACTCGACCTCCTACCGTCTGCGCCAGCCGCCGAAGGTTCAGGGCGGTCTCGTCGCCATGGACCCGAAGACCGGCCGCGTTCTCGCCATGGTCGGCGGTTTTTCCTACGGCCAGTCGGAATTCAATCGCGCGACGCAGGCGATGCGCCAGCCCGGCTCCTCGTTCAAGCCGTTCGTCTACGCTGCCGCGATGGACAATGGCTATACGCCGGCTTCGGTCGTCAGCGACGACCCGCTCCAGATCCAGACCGGCAATGGTCAGGTATGGGCGCCGGACAATTATGAAGGCGAGGGCGGTGGCGCCAATACGCTTCGCTTCGCCATCGAGCATTCACGCAACCGCATGACCGTGCGCCTTGCCAACGACCTCGGCATGAACGTCGTTGCCGAATATGCCGATCGCTTCGGTGTCTACGACAAGATGCCGCCGCTGCTCGCCATGTCGCTCGGCTCCGGTGAAACCACCGTGATGCGCATGGTTTCCGCCTATTCCGTCATCGCCAACGGCGGCAAGCAGATCAAACCGACGCTGATCGACCGGATCCAGGACCGCTACGGCAAGACGATCTTCCGGCACGAGGAGCGCGTCTGCGAGGGCTGCAATGCCGGCGAATGGCAGAGCCAGGAAGAGCCTGTCGTCGCCGACAACCGCGAGCAGGTGCTCGATCCGATGACCGCCTATCAGATCACCTCCATGATGCAGGGCGTGATCCAGCGCGGCACCGCCGCCGGCAAGATCGACCTCGGCGGCCGCGACGTCGCGGGCAAGACGGGCACGACCAACGACGAGAAGGACGCCTGGTTCGTCGGCTTCACGCCGGACCTTGTCGCCGGTCTCTACATTGGCTTCGATTCGCCGAGCACGCTCGGCCGGGGCGGTACCGGCGGTGCTCTTGCCGCACCCGTCTTCAACGAATTCATGCAGGTCGCCGTCAAGGATATGCCTGAATCGAAGTTCGTCATCCCGCAGGGCATGAACCTCATCCCGATCGACCGGAAGACCGGCATGGCGGCCATGGAGGGTGACCCGAACACCATCATCGAGGCCTTCAAGCCCGGTACCGGGCCGGCCGACAACCTGTCGGTCATCGGCATGGACAGCACCATGGCGCCGGAGGAAATCCTGAAGACCTCGCCGCAGGCCAATCAGGCCGTGCAATCGGGCGCCGGCGGCCTGTACTAGGGGTTTGCTGAGCAGATCGGCTTCGGGTCCTCTGGATAAGGAGCATCCGGATGAGCGGAGCGAACGCGCAATGACTGACCAGGCGGCCATCAAGTCGAGGAAGCTCGAAGGGAAGGCGGACGCCGAGCGCGCGGCCGCCGCGCCGCCCCTCCGTTCAGGCGGCAACCCTCAGATCGCGAAGGGCTACGGCGATGCACCGGTACAGGCCTATATCGCGGCCATGCCGGGCTGGAAGAGCGACGTCGGACGCCGCCTCGACGCGCTGATCGTGCGCACCGTTCCCAGCGTGCGCAAGGCGGTCAAATGGAACTCGCCTCTCTACGGCGTGGAGGACGATGGCCAAGGCTGGTTTCTCGCCTTTCATTGCTTCACCAAGTACGTCAAGGTGACGTTCTTCCGTGGCGGGTCGCTTCGTCCTCTGCCTGCTGGCCAATCCAAGCACAAGGACGTGCGCTACCTCGACATCTACGAGGGTCAGCTCGACGAAGCTCAGTTTGTCGATTGGGTGAAGCAGGCCAGCCGGCTTCCCGGCGAACGAATGTGAGCGGGAAGTTGCGAAGTACGAAAAGGACGGCGACTAATTGAACCGATCGATTGGCGGGCTGCGGGCTTTACATCCGCGGCTGCCGCAACTATTTGACGGACCAGCTCAAGACCAACGCAAAGAAGCAGGACAATGCGAGCGGAAATCCAGAACGTAGTCGATGAAACCAAGCAGGCTATCACCCTGCTGAGGAGGCATCTTTGACTGGGACCAGGCGATAAGACGGCTGGACTGGTTGAACAACAAGGCAGAGGACCCGAACCTCTGGAACGATGCCCAGGAAGCACAGAAGCTGATGCGCGAGCGCCAGCAGCTCGATGACGGCATCAGCGGCGTGAAGCAGCTGGAGCAGCAGCTGAACGACAATGTCGAGCTCATCGAGATGGGCGAGGAAGAGGGCGACGAGGATGTCGTCAAGGAAGCAGAAGACACTCTGAAGGTCCTGAAGGCCGAAGCCGCGCGCCGCCAGGTAGAAGCCATGCTTTCTGGCGAGGCCGACAGCAACGACACCTATCTCGAAGTGCATTCCGGCGCCGGCGGCACCGAAAGCCAGGACTGGGCGAACATGCTGCTGCGCATGTATACCCGCTGGGCCGAGCGTTCGAAGTTTAAGGTCGAGCTTCTCGAAGTGCACGACGGCGAAGAGGCGGGCATCAAGTCCGCGACGCTGCTCGTCAAGGGCCACAATGCCTATGGCTGGCTAAAGACGGAATCGGGCGTGCACCGGCTCGTGCGCATCTCGCCCTATGACAGCAATGCGCGTCGTCACACGTCCTTCTCCTCGATCTGGGTCTATCCGGTCGTGGACGACTCGATCAACATTGACATCAACGAAAGCGATTGCCGCATCGATACCTACCGCTCGTCGGGTGCGGGCGGCCAGCACGTCAATACGACGGACTCGGCGGTGCGCATCACGCACATTCCGACCGGCATCGTAGTGGCCTGCCAGCAGGAGCGCTCGCAGCACAAGAACCGCGCCAAGGCCTGGGACATGCTGCGCGCTCGTATGTATGAGGCCGAGCTCGAGAAGCGCGAAGCGGCTGCCAACGCCGAAGCTGCCTCCAAGAGCGATATCGGCTGGGGGCATCAGATCCGCTCCTACGTGCTGCAGCCCTACCAGCTCGTCAAGGACCTGCGCACCGGTGTTGCGAGCACCGCGCCGGGCGACGTGCTCGACGGTGAACTCAACGAGTTCATGGAAGCAGCACTCGCGCACCGCATCAGCGGCAAGCCGGACGCTGTCGTCGACGACATCGACTGAGTTTTGCTCGCAGGTTGACCTAACGAAAGCCGCTTGCAGCAGGCCGTTGCAGGCGGCTTTTGCATGCCGCCAGAAGCGGCCGTTTACGCGTCAATTTACCGTTGCGTACTTCCATTTTACGTCGCTGGCATGGCAGCCTCAGATATCAATCTGGAGGGCGCCGAATGCGCAGGTTGGCTTTTCTCACGGCATGGATAGCGCTGGCATTCGCGAGTCATTCGAACGCCGCGGGTCCGTCGCCTCTCAGGCTGAATGAGCGTTTGATGGAACGGCGAGCCGTCGAGGCGGTGGTCTGGGGCATGCCCGCCGTCAACTACGACCTGATGCGCCAGGAGATGCTGACAAAAACCGGGGCGAAGGTCGGAGAGGTCATCTATTGGGGGCGGCCGCTCGATTGGCGAAACCAGACGCTGACGCCCAATCCAGATGCGCTGTACTTCATGGTGTTCTTCAGCACCAAGGACGGGCCTGTTGTTCTCGATCTTCCGGCGGCGGAGGCTAAATCCTCCTTTAACGCCAACATCGTGACAGTGTGGCAGATGCCGCTCGAAGACGCTGGCTTGCTGGGATACGACAAGGGCAAGGGCGGGAAGTTCGTCATTCTGCCGCCCGGCTATAAAGGCAAGGTTCCTGATGGCTTTATCCCTTTGCAGTCGGACACGTACGGCGGATACATGCTATTTCGCTCGAACCTCGTCAGTCACGGTGACGCGGATGTCCAAGCATCGATCGATTACGGTCGAAAACTGAAGGTCTATCCGCTCTCTCAGTCGGCCAATCCTCCCGAAACGACGTTCATCGACGTCAAGGACATCCTGTTCGACTCCACCATCCGATGGGACACCACGTTCTTCGACAACCTCGATCGGATCGTCCAGGAAGAACCCTGGCTGGTTCGCGACAGGATCATGATCGATCAGCTCAAGACACTCGGCATTGAAAGAGGAGAGCCGTTCAGGCCGAGCAATGTGGACAAGACATTGCTGGCGTCAGGCGTAGAAGAGGCGCGAAGCCTTCTTGAGATGCAATATGATGCGGGGTTGCCGCCGTTCTTCTCGGAGAGGAGCCGGTGGACGTTTCCGGCCTTCCCGGACCTCATACAGGCGGGATCGGTGGGTTTTGACGAACCCGATTCCTACCCGGTCGACCATCGTGGCGTGGGCTACAGTTACGCATATATCGGCATCAAACATCTCGGTGCCGGGCAGTTCTACGCAATCTCCATTCGCGACAAGGACGGGGATGCGTTCGAAGGCGGCAAGACCTACAGGCTCCATGTGCCGCCGAATGTTCCGGTGAAGCAATACTGGTCCGTGACCGCTTACGACCGCGAAACGCACGCGTTGATCCGGAACGTCGATCGCGCCAGCCGGTCCTCCCAGATTCCCGAATTGATCAAGAACGCCGATGGCTCCGTCGATCTCTTCCTCGGCCCCAAGCCGCCCGAGGGAAAGGATGACAACTGGATACCGACCGACCCGTCGCGCAAATTCGAGCTGATGTTTCGCGCTTATGGACCCACCGAGGAATTCTTCCAGAAGAAATGGGTTCTGTCCGATGTCGAAAAGATGCAGTGAGGATGGCTCGACCGGCGTCCGCCAGTGCCACCCGCGGGGACGCAAACCGGGGTCCCGCGTTGCCAGCGCCGGTTCCCGCATTCTTTCAGCAGTCAGTTCGTCCCGGCGCAATCCCTGGCTGACTTGATCATTTTGGCAATACCGGATTTAAGGAGGGCGATTTAACGGGCTGGATTCGATGACAAACGTTCTTGCCGCAAGCGGCGGCGTCAAGCAGATCATCTGTATCAACTGGGGCACGAAATATGGCGCCCCATTCATCAATCGCTTGTATGCCATGGTCGCGCGCAACATCACGCCGCCTTTCACGTTCACCTGCTTCACCGACAATCGCGACAATCTCCATCCCGGCATACTCTGCGAGGACCTGCCGCCGCTGGAGGTGGAGAACATGCCGGTCAACACCAAGGGGATCTGGCCGAAGGCGCGCCTTTGGGGGCCAAGGCTCGGCAACCTCAACGGACCGGTGCTGTTTCTCGATCTGGACCTCGTCATTGTCGGCTCGCTCGATTTCTTCTTCGAGATCGGCGACACCGACGACGTGGTCATGGCGCGCAACCAATCGACACCTTTGGAGCGTCTGGGACAGACATCGATCTTCCGCTTTCCCATCGGCAAGCTTATCAGCCTGCAGGAGAAGTTCCGTGCAGATCCTCAGGCGGTCGCCGACCTCTACAGGTTCGAACAGCGCTTTGTCACCCGTAATGCGCCCGGGGGCGTGAAGTTCTTTCCGCGCAAGACGGTCCTGCATTTCCGGCGCGACTGCCGCTGGCCGTTTCCGCTGAACTACTTCCTGGTATCGCGGCTGCCGAAGGGGGCCAGGGTGGTTCTCTTTCCCGGCGGGTTTCATCCCCAGCAAGCGATCGACGGCCGCGCCAAGGCGAACCAGCCGCGCGTCAGCGCCATGGAGTATCTGAGGGGCGCGCTTTCTCTTATACGCAAAGGCCGAAGCCCCTTCAAATATCTGCGGCGCTACATTCTGCCGACACCCTGGGTGGCCGAGCACTGGCGCGAGTGACGCGAGGCGCTTCCGTCGGCCGTTTCAGGCCCAGGAAACGATGAGCTTTACGGTGCGGTCAGTTCGTCGGCTTCTCGATCTTGATCTCGCCGAACTCATCGATGAGCACTGTCCATGTCTCGGAGTAACCGTCCGGATCGGTCTTCAGATAGACCGTAGCGAAGAGCCCCGGCTGCTCGATGATGCCCGTTGAGGTTTCCGGGCGGATGTCGGTGATATAGGGCTTGAGTTGCGTGAACTCGTCCAGCTCGACGCTGGAGACGATCTCCGGGCCACTGCCGGTCTGGGCGATCTGCTGCAGATAGACTTTCGACGTCCTGTCCGGCTGGCGGACGGCAAAGAGCTTGTAATAGCCATGGCGCGGTTCCGGGGCCGCCTTTGCCGGTTCGGTGGCTGCACCGGGCGCATGTTCGATGAGGATATCGGCGGGGCTTTCCTTCCAATAGCCGGTGCTGGTTGCGCAGATCACAGCCGCCGGAAGGGCCACCTCGGCCGGGCTGACCGCCTTTGCGAGATCCGCCGAAGCGCTGACCAGGGTTGCTGTGAGAAGAGCCGCTCCAAGCCTCATTGCTTCAGTCCGCGAATTGTTCGGCAAGGATGCGATCCGACCACGAGCGGTCGGGATCAGACAGGATTCGCGCAGTCATGTGCTCCGACTGTGCGATGCGGATATGCAGCACGGACTTGACCTCCGTATTGTCGGCCACCGCATTCACGGGCCGCTTTGCGGCTTCGAGAATATGGATGTCGACCGTAACCTTGTTCGGCAGCAACGCACCGCGCCAGCGCCGCGGCCGGAAGGCGCTGACCGGGGTCATGGCGAGCAGGGGCGCTTCGAGCGGCAGGATCGGCCCGTGGGCAGAAAGATTATAGGCCGTGGAGCCCGCGGGCGTTGCCACCATCAGCCCGTCGCAGATCAATTCCTCGAGCCGCACATGTCCGTCGACTTCGACGCGCAGCTTGGCGGCCTGATAGGACTGGCGGAACAGCGACACCTCGTTGATGGCAAGCGCCGTGGAGTTGCTGCCGTCGGCATTGGCCGTCGTCATCTGGAGGGGATGGAAGGCATTTTCGACGGCCGCACAAATGCGGTCAGGCAGTTTCTTCGTGTGATAGTCGTTCATCAGGAAGCCGACGGAGCCACGGTTCATGCCGTAGACGAGCTTTCCGGAATTCATCGTGTGATGCAGCGTCTGCAGCATGAATCCATCGCCCCCGAGGGCGACGATGACGTCGGCCTCCTCGGCGGGTACATCACCGTAGAGGCGAATCAGTTCTTCCCGTGCGGCAAGCGCCTCCGTGGCCGGCGAGGCGAGGAAACAAAGCGTCTGAAATGAGCGTCCCATGCAATGCCCTTTATGATCCTTCCTTAGCTAAAGGATAAAGGGCTTGTGCGACAAGGCATTTCGCGCCAGTTGCGGTACGCCTCGACGATACCATTCGGTGTAGCGGCGGGAATGGCGCTGCTACTGCTGTTCCCTCGTGCCCGGCGCTGCCTCGCGCTCATCCTGGTCTTCGAGGTCGGTCTCCACCAGGTAGGCGTCGCCGTGGAGGCGCGGCACTTCCTTTACGGCGGCCGGGTTTGTCGTCCCATCGGGGCTGATGTCTCCGGACGGATCCGCGGCATCTGCCGGGTGGCCCATGCTCGAGGCCACTCCGCGTGCGCCCTGCAATCGGGCTTCCTCGCGACGCGTTGCAGCGGCTGCCGTATCCGAGCAGCGTGCATCATCCGTGCCGGAATCGAATCTGCGGTCCTGACTTTGCATAACGCTCTCCCTTATTGTGACTGGTCAATTGCGTATGGCGGCGCCCGGGTGCTTCGGACTGGCTGGAGTTGTAGACACTCACAATCGCAATCCTGCATTTTCCCGTTCATCGCGCGAGAGTTTGGGGTTCGTCAGCATCCCGTAGGCAATCGCGCAAACAAGAAGCAAGGTGCAGCCAACAATGGCAAAGGCCGAAAAATGCTCGGCAACCATGGTTCGATCTTCTTTGACGACTCGAACCCGACGGAGGCGGATTTGTTCCGTCCAATGCATGGTTGGGGTCGGACCGCCGATCAGTTTTGCAGTCGTGAGGCTGCCCTCAGGCCAGCCGCCGGAGCGAACCGGCGTAACGATCCGAGGCCCGTTCGATGTTATCAAGGTTGTTCATGAGGTCCACCATGTCACAGGCTTCCGCCCACTGCATGCCGCTGATGGGCACGCCATCCAATTCCGCCGGCTCCATCGTCAGTCCGTCAACGACAAGCCAACGGTCGTCGGCCTCATGCCGCAGATTGTACCGTCGCATCACTTACTCCCGCGCTACGACTGTACCATATTTTTACATTTTGGCGTGAATGAGAACACGCTAAAGCAAGCAACGGAAGGGATTACGCGTCAATGAACGGAGGGGTCGGTATCGTCCAGAAACGACCGTATGCCGTCGCGTGCGACTGTCGCCAGAAATTCGTCGAAGGCTTCGCGGTCGGTCGCAAACGGCTCGTCCCAGCGGATCAAGTCCTCGCCTTGCGTGACGACTTCCATCGTCCAGTCTTCATTGGAGCCTGCAGTGCGGAAGATATCGACGAGGACGGTTATCCCGTCTTCGGAGAATTCACCCGCCAGCTCTGAATGTTCGAGTTTGGAATCCTTGGACATTCGCGTTCAATCCATAAATGCTGTCGGGTCACCGTGGGCGACTACCTTCAGGTGCATACCGCATGTTGTCAAGGAATGAACGGTTCGGGAGCAGTGAGGCTGCACGCCTGAATACACCGCGCGGCTCGGCGAGTTGTGATGCCGGCAGAGCTACCGTTTGCTCCGGCAATACTGGCGGTGGATCGGACTAAACCAAAGGAAGGCGTGGGCATCCCGAAAACTCAGAAAGGCGTCCTGAAGCATGATGGATTGAGATGGCTCTTGGGACTAGCTTCAAAGGTGCCAACTGGAGGGCAAGTGCCCGCAACTGAAACCTGAAGGCAGCACCGATGAACGACACGCTAGAGCACAACGATCCCGCCATCGAAGAACTGATGAAGGATGCAATAACCACCTACATGTTGGATAGTTTGAACATCGAGGATCGGCTGAGGACAGCCGTCCAGAAGATCGCGGAGGAACTGCTCGCGGAGGAACTAGCTGCACTGAGGGGGAGGGCTGCGAGGGCAAAGACGTCCGATCTTCAGGACGGAGAAATGTTGGTAGCGGCTTAGGTGCACGATGGGATGCCTGCGCGACCACCCGTAACCAGTGATCTCCTCTAGGTCGGCGCATTGCCGCCGATCGATCCGGACCTTCCGTACGCCCTGCCGTTGCGCGGGGTTTTTTGTCGCAAGCAAAATGAATCTGAAAGTCACCAGGGAGTGACTGGGCGGCGGTTGGCTGATCACGACATCTAGAAACCAATCATGAACACTGCGGCCCAGAACAAGGCGGACAATTCTGCAGCCACCATAAAACCAATCGCGGTGTCGCTCATGATCTCCTCCTTAGGACAACCTCCATTGCCTAGGGAAAACTATAGAGCACGGATGAAGGTTCCGCTACCCACTATATGTAGACGGTTATTCGAGCGGTCAAAGCCACTGGATTGCAAGGCGTAGATCGCGTTTTGAATGGCGCGTCCCACCTCTGTTCACGTAAGCAGCGAATACACGAAAGCTCCGACAGAACCCCAAAAGACAACCAGCACAAGCGACATCGACAAGACGAAGATCTTCGTCACAGCAAAAACTCCGCAACATTTACTCAGCAGAAACCGAAACTAATGCAGGGGCCGACGGTTGGTATCGGCACAAGGTCCTGAACGGACCGGACTTTGGTCTGATGTTCTCTTGCTGACCGGTGGCTCAGCGCCGCGGCGCCGCTCTTCACGCCGGGATCAAGGGCGGCCGCCCATGCCTGATCCACCCATAGCCTCGGGCTTTTCACCGATTTGCCGTCTCACCAGCTTCAACGTCCCATCCGGCTGGACGATATAGGTTTCCCGGACCCATCGCCCGAGATTATCCGTAAACTCATGCGGCAGAACGCTGCCGGCAGGCGATTTGGCGAGGCGCGCCACGTGGCCACCATAGGTGATGCTGCCTGGTATCGGCTCGATTTCGACGGAACCGCTGGAGCAGGACGAGAGCGCGATCACTGCCGCGAATGCAATGATGGAGGGCTTCATGGATGTCCTATTTAGAAGACGCGCGGCTCCCCGACCGCGATGGATGACGACGTCCCGCCTGATACCATAAATGGCGAATTTTCTGAAGAGATGGTGCGGTAGCGAACCCTCGGTTCTTTCCTATCAATATAACCCGTTCGGGTGATTGCCGGTGTTGTGTTTGCCCCTTAATTTTGAAGGTACAGGCCTATTTCAGGGGAGGGGAAGATGGCACTCACCGGTCAATTCGACAGCGTCATTTACGTTCAGCGCAAGCATTTCATCGACGAAGTGACGAGCCTCGAAGAGGTGCTCGACTACCTCAAGAATTGGCCGGAAGAGCGGCGAGGTCTGTCATACGACACGCTGCTCAAGGCGTGCCGTGAAGCGGTTGCCGGAAGATTTCCCGTGAGCGCGAATTTTCGACGCTTCGTCAAGAGGTTCGGTATGCTGGCCGAGAGACAGGACGTTCCCAGTTTCGCTAACTAACGGCTCTAACGAGGCGCCAGGCGTCAAAGCCTGGCCGTGTTGGAGGCGGGCTTTCTACGCTCATCCTGTCGCCGTGAAAAAACTGCAATTCGCAAATTTACCGGTCCGGCTTCTGGCCCACTTTACGCCTCACCAGCTTCAGGGTTCGATCCGGCTGGACGATATAGACTTCCTGCACGAAGTTTCCGAACTCGTCGTCAAACTCATGCGGCATGGCGCTACCGACAGGCGATTTGGTGAGGCGTGCCACGTGGCCGCCATAGGTGATGCTGCCTGGAATTGGCTGGATTTCGGCTGAACCGCTGGAGCAGGACGAGAGGGCAATCACTGCCGCCGATGCAATGACAGCGGGCTTCATGGGGGACCTTTTCAGAAGACGGGCGACCGTCGAGCTTTGGCGCATTTCCCAATTCCGCCCGATATCCATCAATGAACAATTCTCAACGGAACAGAATACGCCGACTTGTCCCCGGCGACAACGTAACGACGCGCTCGCGGGCGAAGAGTCCGCGCCCTTTCAGGGTCGGTGGAGCGATCAACGGCGCAAGTCCGCAGAGAACCAATTCGAGTGGTCTCGAACCTCTAGGATCTCGTAATATCAAGCGGACTTATTGGTGCACGCATTGGCCCCGTCTGACTTCATTCCGATTTTTGGGCTTGGCGTATTTCGCGATCATGCCAGCAGGGCACCTCTTGTCGTCATAGAGAACCGTCTCGCCGGGCGCTAGTGATGCGGCGGTCGGCTTTTGCTTCACGACCTTGATGGCGGCATCTGCCGGCGCGAAGAACGAAAGGAATATTGCCGCCGACGCCAAAGTAATTGTCGAGCGTGTCACGTTCCGCTCCATCTATTGATAACCTCCGATAGATGTAGAGCAAACGAGACCGCAAGGAAACTTTGAAAATTGGATTAGCCCGTCATCTCAAGCGCCTGGCGGTTTCCATCACGGGATTTCGATTTTACTCCGCCAAAAGCTCTCGGTAGGCTTCGTGATGTCTTTTCAACTGGGAGTGAGACCAATGAAACGCCGGTTTGCCGTTGTCGCAGTCGCTTTGGCGTGGTCCGGGGCGGTCTATGCGCAAGACACCAGCATGAGCTTCTTTGTCACGAGCGTTAATCCCGGGAAGGGAGGGGATCTCGGCGGCCTACAGGGAGCGGACTCATATTGCGACACTCTGGCGAAAGCTGCCGGGTCGACGGGCAAGACGTGGAAGGCTTACCTGTCTACGGATGCGGAAAATGCCAAGGATCGCATCGGCAGCGGCCCGTGGTACAACGCCAAGGGCGAAAAGGTCGCTGACGACATCGCATCCCTCCATAGCGACAAGAACAACCTGACCAAACAGACAGCCCTTAACGAGAAGGGGGAAGTCGTCAACGGCAGGGGCGACACGCCCAATCGCCACGACATTCTGACAGGCTCGAAACCTGATGGAACTGCCGCGGCGGAAACCTGCGGCAACTGGACGATGGGCGGTGCGGAAGGCGTTGCGATCGTCGGCCATAGTGACCGCACGGGTTTGAACGATTCAGCCGAGGCGAAGTCCTGGAATGCGTCGCATCCGACGCGCGGCGGCTGCACGGTTGAAGCCTTCAAGGGCACCGGCGGTGAAGGCCTGTTCTATTGCTTCGCCGCCAACTGACCCAAGGTCGACTGTCTGAAATGGAGGGCCGCGCCGGCGACCGAGTGAAGAACCCGGACCGGCGCTCCGGGGTTAGCTGCCCTTCATTTACGGCATGAAGCTAAAGCATAGAGCTGTCGATTGTCGGGATTTCGTCTTCCATTGCCTTCATCTTCGCTTGGGCAAGGGCGAACTCTCTGGCGTCTTGGTCTCTGTGGAGGATCATCGCTAAGGCGGTTCCCGTGATCCGAAATCGGCCGCAGGTGGGACAGATGAATTCGACAACGTCTTCTATCCCCGATACGTCCTCTTGGGCTGGTTCAATGGATATGGGGCAGGTGTCATTGGTCCAGTTCATTCAATCCTCCCAAGGTTAAACCATGCCATCCCTGAAAAACGCCCGGCATGAGAGGTTCGCGCAGCGGCTCGCCAAAGGCAAGACGGGCGAAAGTTGAATGCTGGTTACCGGAATGGAGGATTTTCTTCGATCCAGTCGTCCGTGCCTCTGAGGCTTCGCTTCTGCTTATGGTTGCTCGTCAACTCGGATACCATCAGCTTGTCCGTCTCGTCGAGAAATCGACAGTAATGGTCGTGAACTTCCGCCGCTGTGTTGGCCAGGTTTACCAGCCAACATGACAACTGGTATTTGTGGGCGCCACGACTCATGAGATCACGAATGAGCGGCCGATAAGCGGGTGAACTCTCCTTCTTGACGAGATCGAATGTCAGTACGAACGGGGGCATGCTCCCATCCTCTCTCGGTTGCATGGGCAGACAACGCATAGCTACCATGAGTGTCAAGTCACTAGATTGAGCTATGCGCCCGCCCAACGCGCACTGTACCACTTACGGTGCCAGCGCAGCTTGCTGCACATACACATGGGTCGTCTCTCTGTGCGCCGGATCGCCGAGCACGACCAGCCCCACGATGATACCCGCGATCGCTGTTGCGATGACGGTGAGCGGGAAGGCGGTGCCGCTGTTCTTTTCGTTGCCGTATATCATGGCGCTTCTCCCTGAAGCCCCGGCGGACCTGCCGCCGGGGGATACCGTACAACTCAGGCGATGACGTAGACGATCTTAAAGCTCGAGGGCTCGACGATCACGATCCGGCCGTCGGCCAGAATGAAGAAGCGATAGCCCTCATATTGCGGGACGAGCTTGACGATCCGTGTCGGCACTGGCTCAAGGTGAACCTTCTTCGGGATCACCGTGCCAACTGACACCGTGAAATCGACATCGCGAACCGGCTCGACGTTGACCTCCTTCACAACCTGGCGGATTTCGGTCTTCTGTTCGACAGAGATGTTGACATTGGAGGTGTTGGTCTCAGTCGAGGTGCTTCCCGTCGTTTGGGTATCGGTCGATCCCGATGCGCCGGACTTGGTATTTCCTTCAGTAGAGGAAGTATCACCGGAGCTCTTCGTCGAGCTCTTGCCGCTCTCGGTCGAGCTCTTGCCACTCTCGCTGCCGGACGAGGACTTGCTCTGTGAAGACGATCCGTCATCGGGCTTCGTCGTGTCCTGCTGCTGAGTGTTGGTCGTGCCTTGCTGTTGAGTGAAAGGCTGATCGGTTCCCTTCTGCGAGGACGAGCCGGACTTATCCGTTTTTCCACTATCGGGCTGCGTTGCACCACCTTCCGTGCCACCGGACGGCGCTTGCTGATTGGAACCGCTGCCTTGCGACTCTCCGCCTGACGGCTGTTGCGACGTGCCGGATTGCCGTTGCTCGCCTTGTGTCGCGCTTCCCTTGGGCAGGATCGGGGCGGCATCCTGGGCGGATGCTGAAAGCAGGCCGAGCGGCGAGGCGCTGAGGGCAAGCGAGGCGATCAGAACAGGTAAAATCTTGCGTTTCATTGCTGAGGCTCCTGGCTAGGACGCGGTCTGCCGGCGGGCGCGGCATGGCGTCCTTGAGTATTGATTTTGATTGAGGGCCGTGCTGGGACGGACGGACGCGGCTTGCCGCATCCATCCATCGATCGTCGTCAGTTGACGATCTGGATGACCTTCCGTGAGGAGGGCTCCACAATGACACGCTGGTCGTTCACGACTGCGTAGGCATATGTCGGGTCGTCGGGTACGGGGGTTACCACAACCGTCTGCGAAAGCGGCTGGCCGACAACGACCTTCTCCTTGATGACGACGGTATCCGACGGAGGAGGCGCTTCGCGGACATAGGTCACGACCTTCTGCGGCGGCGGATCGAGCAACGTGCCGACGACCGCACCCGCTGCGCCACCGACTGCGGCGCCCACCGGACCGCCGACGATCGCGCCGGTGGCCGCACCGCCAACCGCGCCGTTGACCGTCGAGGAGCCCGCAAAGGCGGCGCCCGACATGAGCGCCATCGCAGCGCCAGAGACGAGGATTTTCTTGAACATTTTCTTCTCCATTTCCGCGGCTGTTCTCGCAACCGCATAGGCGACAAACGACCGTTCATCGCAGGAGTTCCGGTCATCAGACCATTGGCTGGCGGCGCATAAGACCCTGGTCTGAGTGGGGCGGAGGGCGTGGCGGCATGCAGGGAAAGGCCGGCAATGACCGGCACCAAGGATGGCGCGTGGGCAGGCAAAACGTTCTGTTTACCAAGGCCGCAGGAAATGAAACGGCGGTCGGGAACGGACGCTAGGATAAACCGTTCACGCTGCGGGAGGTACAGCGCCATGAAGCGGGTAAATTGGGAAGCTCCGATCACCCTTGAGGATCCGGAGACCGGCATGATGCGGACGGTTACGTCAGCGAGACAGGCCAAGCTCATGCTGAGCCGGTTCTGGCCTGCCTATCATGGCAGCCAATACCATCGGGCCGAGCAGGTGTGCGACGCCGCCTTGCAGCGTGGCCGCGACCCCAGCGAGGTTCGCCGGGCATTCATCGCCGCAGCGGTCGAGGCGCATTTCCATTTGAGCTGAAAGAGGGATGCAGGCCTTGGTTCTGAATCGGCAAGCGTAGTACCGCTAGCAATGGCCGCTCCTCAAAGCCTGTGTTGCCGGATGACGGCGAGTGCCTCGTCGGCGATCACCTGCTCCTCGTCCGTTGGAATGACGAACGCCGATATCTTGCTGCCGCGCGAACTGACGACCGTCGCATTCACCTTGTTGGCAGCCTCGCTTAGCGAAAGCCCCATCCAGCCGAGATGGCGCTCGACGCCCTTGCGGATTTCCGGCTGGTTCTCTCCAATGCCGGCCGTGAAGACCAGCGCATCGATGCCGCCTATCGAAACCGCGAGGCGGCCGATCTCGCCGGCGATCCGGAAGCAGAAAAGAGCAAGCGCCTCTTTGGCCTCTGGATGAGAGTCTTCCGCGAGCACTCTCGTGTCGCCGCTAATGCCCGAGACACCGAGAAGACCGCATTGGTGATACAGAAAGTCCTCCAAGCGATCGGCGTCGTGGAGTTGCGTCCGGAGCAGGTGGACCAATGCGCCGGCGTCAATCGATCCCGGCCTCGTCGCCATCGGAACCCCGTCGAGAGCGGAAAACCCCATGCTGGTATCCATGCTGACGCCGTCGATCATGCCGCAAAGACTGGCCCCGCTGCCGAGATGTGCGCAGATCAGTCTGCCGCCGATATCAGGCGCGATTTTCTTGAGCTGCCCAGACACGAACTTGTAGGAAAGACCGTGAAACCCGTAACGCCGTATTCCTGCATCATGCATTGCCCGCGGTATCGCCAAGCGCGCCGAAAGGCTGCCCTGTGAGGAATGGAACGCCGTATCGAAGGATGCGGTTTGAATAACGGATGGATGCAGCGCTCGGACCGCATGAATGACTTCCAACGCCTTCGGTTGATGCAGGGGCGCCAATGGAACCAGGTCTTCGATTTGCGAGAGGGAGGCGTCGTCCACAACTGCAGGGCCGCGGAAAGTCGATCCGCCATGTACGACCCGATGACCGACAAACCCGATGGCAGAGCCGGCCCGAAGGAGACGATCGAAAATCTCCGACACCAGGCGTTCGTCAAGGCGATCGACTCCGGGCAGCTCGACCTCTTTCCTTTCGTCCCCGATCGAGTACCGCAGCCGCGACCGTTCGCCCAGAAGCACGGTGCCTCGGCCGGCCTGCTTGGCATTTCCGCTGCCGATGTCGAAGATGCCAATCTTGAGACTGGATGATCCTGCATTGAAGGTAAGACCAACTTTCTCGATCATTTGAACCTCACATCAGGCGGCTGAATTGTTCACGAGTTCAGATAGGTCGGGCGCGCAACTTTCAAACTCCCTTGTGTGCCAGTTCGGCTGGCGAACTCCTCGGGCGGTGCAGCGGTATCGTGATAAAATGAGTTCGTTAGAGCCGACGGCGATGAGCGCGGGCTGCAGACGTTCCGGCGGGCGGCCGCCTGCAGATGGAGGCTGACATGAAGGCGATGGTGCTTGATAGAATTCGAACGCCCCTGCGCCCGGTGGAGCTGCCGGATCCCCGTCCCGCAGCCGGGCAACTCGTCATCAGGGTCGAGGCCTGCGGCGTCTGCCGGACAGACCTGCACGTATTCGACGGCGACCTCCCGAACCCAAAGCTTCCCTTGATTCTGGGCCACGAGATCGTGGGAACCGTCGAGGCGGTGGGTGTGGGCGCGCCCCAAGACCTGCGTGGACGAAAAGTCGGCGTTCCGTGGTTGGGGCACACCTGCGGGTGCTGTCCGTATTGCCGCAGCGGACGGGAAAATCTGTGCGACGCACCCGGATTTACCGGCTACACGCTGGACGGCGGTTTTGCGACGCATGTGGTTGCCGACGCGCGCTATGCCTTCGTGCTGCCGGAAGGATCGGCTCCCGTCGCCACGGCCCCGCTGCTTTGCGCCGGTCTGATCGGATGGCGCAGTCTCAAGATGGCCGGAGACGGGAAGGCCATCGGTCTCTACGGCTTTGGGGCTGCAGCCCACATCCTCGTGCAGGTCTGTCGCTGGCGGGGGCAGGAGGTCTATGCCTTCACTCGGCCGGACGACGAAACGGGAAGACGCTTCGCCATGGATCTCGGCGCTGTCTGGGCCGGATCGTCCACCGAAATGCCTCCCGTTCCGCTCGACGCGGCCATCCTTTTCGCCCCCGCAGGCGAACTCGTTCCGCGGGCGCTCGCCGCAGTCCGCAAGGGCGGCACCGTCGTTTGCGGAGGCATCCATATGAGCGACATACCCGCCATGCCCTATCGTCTCCTGTGGGGCGAGCGGCGTCTTGTCTCGGTCGCCAATCTCACCCGGAGCGATGCGCAGGAATTCTTCGAGATCGCGAAGGCAGCGAAGGTGCAGACGGTCACGAGCACCTATCCGCTCGAGCGGGCGAACGACGCGCTCGAGGACCTGCGGGCAGGCAGGCTCAACGGAGCGGCCGTCATCGTGCCGTAAGCTCAAAGTCTCGACTACGTCCTATTCAACGGCTGCCGCAGTTCTGCCGGTGATCTCTCGCACCGAAATCCCATAGAAGACATGCGGCGATTTCGCCGCGACTGGGAGCTCATGCGGCTTAAGGGCGCCGACTTCCCACCAGTCCGAGTGCTTTTGAAGCAAAGACCATGCATGGAGCCGCTCGCCGCGCCAGACTTCAGTGTCCGGAAACTCCTGGTATCGGCCGTCAACGACAACGCTTGCCCAGCTCTTACCGGCTTGCCATCGCTGGACCTGCAGGCAGACCTTGTCGTTTTCCCGCATCCAGTCAATCTTTCGTCCTGGCATGGAGAAGGCATAGGCTATGCCATTCTGGTAGGCGAAATAGATTGGCACGACATAAGGCCGCCCATCCTTGCTGCAGGCCAAATGGCCAAAACGGGATTCTTCGAGAACCGAGAAGCATTCAGCCTGGGTCATATCTCTAAGGCTCATTGTCATTGCTCTGTTCCTTTTCCACGCGGCGGTGAATCAAGCCTACAACGCTGCCGAAACGCCTCATTGACCTTGCGCAATGCAAGGTCAGACCGCTTTCCCAAGAAGCTCTCGAGGGCGGGGTAATCGCCAACTCTCACGGAGGCAAATATGCGCTATTCTGTAGGAAATGTGCCAGGGACTGCTCGCGGTCAAACACGGAATTGCGCGGTGCCAAGCGACCGGTTCGATCAAGTCAACAGCCGGCTCCAGCAGCGCGTTATCGGCCTCGCCGATGCAAGAGGAGATCGGACGCCGAAAGGTTCAGCCGGAAAAAGCACAAATCGTTGACAATTAGGGGATAGCGACCTTTGGCTCCATAAGCTGTTGCGCGAGCAAGCCGGCGTGCGGCGGGAGCGCAGAGAAATCACGCGCGCAAAGATAAAGCTGCCTAAGCGCCCAGGGGTCTCGCAGCGGCACAATAGCCAAGCCGAGGTGCGCCAAGTCTTTAGCTGACGCCTCCGATAAAATGGCGATCCCTACACCTGATTCAACCATCATCGCGATGTTCTCGATCCGCCTGAGTTGAATGCGATAGTGAATCTGACGACCTAGGCGGGCTGCGCGTTCTCCCAAATGAGCTTCCAGCGCCGCATCGGACAAGCCGACGAACGGCTCACCCACGATTTCCGCAAAGGCTATCGATCGTTGATCGCTGATGCGATGCGTTTCGCTCGCCACAACGACGAGTTGGTCTTGCGCGATAAAACGAGTTTGCAACGCTGCCAGGTCGGTGGTGTCAGCCACAACTCCCAAATCAGCACGACCTTCCGCGATGGCCAGTGCAATCTCAGTGCTTGGACGTTCATGGAGGTCGATAGAAAGATCGGGATAGGCTATCAAGAACCGGCCGAGTTGATGCGGCAGAAACGAAACCAACCCAGCCGTGTTGGACAAGAGCCTGATGCGCCCTTTCAGGCCAGCGCCGTAGGTGCGCAGTTCTCCACGCATCTGCTCCACCTGGTCCAGGATCAAACGGGCATGGCGGATCAGGGCATCACCGGCCGCAGTCGTAGTGACCCCCCGCCTGTTTCGTTCCAGTAGTCGCGCGCCAAGCGAAAATTCCATTCCGGAAATGCGCTCGCTCACGGATGCGAGAGCTAGATTCATGATCTCGGCGCCCTTGGTGAGGCTGCCTTGCTCCACCACGGTCAGGAACAACCGCATATCCGTCAAATCGAAGCGCAATGCCTTTCCTTCGCTTTTGCCGAACTTTCCCATCGGAAACTACCAATTGTGACGTTTGGCTCGCTCGCTTACTCTACTACATGCGGCGCCATATTCCCTGATTTTCGATGGCAACACAAGGGATTGTCGCCTTGATGACAGCTGGTCCGCTCGCCGGCCCGCCACACCATGAGCGCGTGGGTGCCATCGGTTCACGCGAAATCTTCGAATGCAACACTTTCCAGGCCGGGTCAGCCAAAATGAACAATTACCTTTCGCCGCACGTATCCTGCTGGCTGCCGATGCCGCCTGTTCTTGTAGTGCCCCTATTAGTGAAACCAGAAACTTAAGGTGACGACCATGCCCAGAACCGCAGTCCCAAACCCCGAACAGGTGCCGGCCGATTCGAAACCGACCCTCGATGCATTCACCAAGAACATCGGGTTCACCCCAAATATGTTGGCGACCTTCGCACTGAGCCCAATCGCGTTCAACGCATGGGCCACCCTGCGCGGCTCTTTGAGCAAGGCGCTCGACCTGAAGACGCGCGAGAGCATCAGCCTCGCCGTCTCCGAAGTGAATGGCTGCAACTACTGCCTGGCGGTTCACAGCTTTGGGGCCAAGCATGCGAAGATGTCGCCCGATGAAATCATTCTCGCTCGGAAGGGCCATGCCAGCGACCCGAAGCGGGACGCGGCCGTCCAGTTCGCACGCAAAGTCATCGAGACTCGAGGGCAGGTCAGCGATGCCGATCTGAAAGCCGTCCGCGATGCCGGCTACACGGATGCGAACGTCATGGAGATCGTCTCACTAGTGGCCATGTACTCCCTGACGAACTTTTTCAATAACGTGTTCGATCCTGAGAAGGACTATCCCGCCGTTGAGCCGGCTGGCTCGATCTGAACTCTATCCGGGAGGGAGGACGAGTGGTTCTGCCCTCCCACATGGACTGTCGCCACCTTTCCGCCGGCCGGGCTCGTGTTCGAAACCGGCCGGCATTGAAGTCTTGCGCCGTGCAAGACTTGTGGGCGTCGGGAGAACGTGTCAGCGCCACGACTGCCTTGCTCCACCACGGTCAGAACAACCGCATATCCGTCAAATCGAAGCGCAATGCCTTTCCTTCGTTTCTGCCGAACTTTCCCATCGGAAACTACCAATTGTGACGGTTGGTTCGCTCGCTTACTCTACGACGTGCGACTCCCTGATTTTCGATGGTAACGCAAGGGATTGATGAGATTAGCACCGCGATGAGAGCTGGTTCGCCCGCCGGCTCGTCGTACCATGAGCTGCGCGGGTGCCATCGGCCTACGCGAAGCGAAGTCATCAAATGAAACATTTTCGGGCCGGGTAAGCTAAAATGAACGATTACTTTTCGCCGAACGTCCTGATTATCGCGTTGACGTTCCTCCTCGCCGGGATCGTCAAGGGCGTGTCGGGGATGGGGTTGCCAACCGTCGCTGTGGGTATTCTCGGTGCGATCATGTCGCCCGTCAGCGCAGCTTCGCTACTGGTTATCCCATCCTTTGTCACCAATTTTTGGCAACTGTTTACGGGGCCGAATTTCCTTGTCGTGATGAAAAGGCTTTGGTTGATGATGCTCGGCATCGTGATTGGTACACTCGCCGGTTCATGGCTTCTGACGCGCGCCAATACCGAATGGGCAAGTGTTGGATTGGGCTCCGCCTTAATTCTCTATGCAGTGCATAGCCTCTGGGCGAAGCCGTTGTCGGTTCCCGCTCGCCTTGAGCGTTTACTATCGCCTGTTATAGGGTTGATGACCGGGATAATCACCGGAGGAACCGGCGTTTTTACGATCCCAGCCGTTCCCTATCTCCAGGCCCTCGGCCTTTCCAAAGATGATCTTATCCAGGCGCTCGGGCTGTCGTTCACGGTCTCGACAATCGCGCTTGCGGCAGGCCTGGCACGTGGCGGAGCTTTTCATCTTGATAATATTACTTTGTCCACACTTGCCATCATCCCGTCGTTACTGGGCATGTGGGTCGGAACAGCGATCCGTGAGCGCATAAGCGCCACAACTTTTCGGCGCTGGTTCCTGATCTTCCTTGCCATTCTTGGTCTCGAACTCGTCGTTCGGCCATTCTTTTTCTGAGTCAGATGACGATGCCAGAACGTAAGCCCCTCCGTTCCATCGGACCCCGCCACCATCACCGAGCGCTATGACACCAGCGCCAAGTGCGACTTCGTCAAGGAGAGCGGGCAATGATCAGGCTCGAAGACATTCAGCGCGGCTATGACGCAGGGGCCGCAAAGCCTCACGACGCCGAGCGGGTTCGCAAGATCGATGGCACGCCCCCGGGCGCCCCGGCAACCATGTGATCGGTCCAACCGACGTCGGATACGCGCCTGAACAGGCTGGGCAGGAGTTGATAGCGGAAGGCATCCGCGCTTACCTGCATTATCCAAACTAGATCAAGACCGTGGCGCCGGACACCGCAGCGCGCATTCGGGCCTACGTCAACTCTCATCCGAAACTGAAGGATAGCCCACGGAACCAGTTTAGCTGTAGAAGCGTTTGCTAGCTGCCATAATCCAGGAGATTTCAATGCGTCGTTGCATCAGCGTCTTTTTCATCATTTTAGCGGTTGCCACTTCGTTCGCTGCCGTTCCGTCAATCGGTGCCGCTCAAGAGTTGCGCATTGGCCCAGACGGGGTGCGGATCTACGACAGAGATCGCTACGATGACCGTCGAGCCAGCCGCCGTTGTGATCCCGACCTTGCTATAGACAAGGCGCGTGACCGTGGTATCCGCCGCGGGCGCATTGTAAACTACTCGTCAAACTCTGTCGCAGTTGACGGAATGACTCGCAGAGGGCCCATGCGTGCGGAGTTTTATAACAAGCGAGGTTGCCCGATTATCCGGACCTTTTACCTCGATTAATAAGTAAAGCGCACACAAACCGTGCTGAATCGGCGGCGTCTTCTATAACGGGAGGCGCCGCTTTTTTCTGTTGCCTTCTAGTCGTAGCTGATCGACACCTCGGGCTCAGATCAAACGACTGTAGCAGTTCGATCAGGGTGGCTTTTCGTCTCGTCGTAGCGGTTCATTATGCATCGCTAAATCACTATCCGGTCGCTGGGGCCGGCTTTTCGCAGGGCATTGAAGGGCAGGGGCGGCGCATAAATGGCAGGGAACACCGATATGGCAACCGGCAATTCGTTTGATCCGATCGCGCAATATGGCCGACTCTGCGAGCGCGTAGAAAACCAAGGCACGGAGATCATCGACCTGCGTTCGAACATCAACACAGGGTTTCAGACGGTCAATGCGAACCTCAGCACTGTCCAATGATTTCCGGGCGAACAGCAAAACCCAATGGCCGGTGATCTGGTCCGCGGCCGGCGTCTGCTCGGTCATCATCATCGCCGCCGGGACTTTCGTCTACGGCACGCTGTCGAACAGCCAGACTGATATCAAGAGCGATATCCGAACGCAGGGCTATTGAGGTCCGCGATTCGCTGTCAGCCATCACGGCATCCATGGTGACACAAAAGGAAATCGAGTCGCGGACAGCTCGGTCTAGCGAAGATCGCGCCAGGACGGACGCCAACGTGAAAGAACTTCGTGATGCCCAGGTGCCGCGGGAGGAGCTCGATCGCGTCTTCGCCAGCTATGACCAGCGGTTCACCGATCAGCAGCGGCAGCTCGACGACGTCAAGCAGGCGCAGGGCAACGTCTACGGTGCAAGGGATGTCTTGCTTGATCTCAGGAGCGGATCGACCGCATCGAGCGTCGGCAGCTCTCTGGGGGGCAGGCAGGGCCGCAATAAAAGAGCCCCGCCGCTGAATGCTGCTGTTACTCTGAGAGGTTGCGGGAATAGGCTTCCAGAGCTTCTGACACCGGCAGCATGGTCTATCCGTGCCTGCTGTCGAGCCAGCGCGCGGACGAAGTTTAGAAGAGCCTTTGTCGCTTCGTCTGTCATCGATCTCTTCTCCAACCATGTTGCATTCCATGTCGCATGGATTCGCCGTGGTCTCGTTGAAATGCCCGGAAATCAAGGTGAACAGCTTGCAACACGCTGAGACATGAAAAGTCTCGAACGGAAACCGTTTCGTGTCTCAATGGTTTGATTTTATTGAAGAAAATCTGGTGCCCCCGGCAGGGTTCGAACCCGCGACCCCCTGATTACAAATCAGGTGCTCTACCAACTGAGCTACAAGGGCAATGCGTGCCAAGTACCAGATTCTGCCCGGGAGTAAAGGGGAAATCCGGCATCGGCGCGATTTCGTGATCGATCATAGCGCCGATCCCTCTTCATGTCATGAATGGAAGCTGAAGGGCCGCTTCAGGCGGAGTTCAGGGCCTGGGAGGCACGCTTTGCTCACCATCATCTAGGAGGTGAGTCATGAGAATTGCCCATTTTGCCCTTGCCGCGCTGCTCTCGTTCGGTTCGGCCGTCGCTGCCGTCGAGCCCGTAGTTGCCGCTCCCGTATATGCCCCTGTTGCCTCCGTCGAGAAGAGCGATGTGGTACAGGTGCGCCATCGCGAGCATCGCCGTGACTGGCGCCATTCACGGTGGGATGAACGCCGTCATTGGCGCCGCGGCTGGGGTTATGAACGCCGCCATTGGCGGCCCTGGCGCGCCGAGCGCCGGTGGAGAGAGCGCCATTACTGGCGTTATCAGTACCTGCCGCCATATTGGATGTAATCTTTGTGAGAGCAAAAAGCCCCGGAGTTTTCTCCGGGGCTTTTTCGATGGATGCGTGATGCCGCTATCGGGCCGCCGGCGTGTTGATGCTCGACTCGATCTTGTCACCGGCTCCCGGCTGACCGGCGCCCGAAGGCTGCAGGATGGCGATGCTGAGAACGGAGGCCACCATTATGGCAACAACGGCGATCATGATTCGCATGCGTCTCATCCTCGTTGATATACCAGGCAACGCGCAGCGGTGCTTTGCGGTTCCCGGGGCTATTGCACCGGCGCCGTCGTCCCCGGAGCAGCCGGCGCAAGCGAATCCGGCTGATGCGTCGGCCGCGAGCGGTCGACCCACGCCATGCTGAGAATGATGGCGACGAAGATTGCGATGAACAGAATGCCAAATACAAGGGGCCGGATTGCCATGCCGGGTATCGTCCTTCTCTCTTGCCGTATCTGACCGATTAAACTCGTCATTGGTTCATTTTAAGACGGGACGTTACTTCTTTAGGTGAAGTTGCGCGGCATACATCGCAATTGCCGCGGCATTCGAGACGTTGAGCGACTTGATGGCGCCCGGCATGTCAAGCCGCGCCAGGGCGTTGACGGTCTCGCGCGTCTTCTGGCGCAGCCCCTTGCCTTCGGAACCGAGGACCAGCGCGATCTTTTCTCCTGAAAAGGTGCCTTCGATGGGCGCCGGTCCTTCGGAATCGAGGCCGATCGAGAAGAAGCCGAGCCTGTGCAATTCACCGAGCGCATCGGCGAGATTGGTGATCTGTATATAAGGAATGAGTTCGAGGGCGCCGGAGGCGGATTTCGCGAGCACGCCCGATTCGGTCGGGCTATGTCGCTGCGTGGTGATAACGGCACCCGCATTGAAGGCGACGGCCGAACGCATGATGGCGCCAACATTGTGCGGGTCGGTGACCTGATCCAGCACCAGAAGCAACGGACTGTTCTTCAGCGCCTCGAGCCGGCGGACGGGCAGGGGACGGGTCTCGAGCATGACGCCCTGATGGATCGCCTCGGGACCGAGGACCTTGTCGATGTCCTGCGGCGACACGATCTCGACCGGAATGCCAAGCTGCCCGGCATCGATTTCGAGGCGGGCGAGCGCATTCGGGGTGACGCTAAGCTTGACGTTTTTCCGCTCGGGATTCTCCAGCGCGGCGCGTACGGTATGCAGGCCATAGAGATGGACCTGATCGGCTGCGAGCGCCGGCGGCTTCCAGTCGTCGCCACCGCGTTTGCGCTTCTGCGGATGCGGTGTCGGGATTTCGCCGCGCTCGCGCTTGGCATCGCGATGCGCGCGCCTCAGGTTGGCGTAATGCGTGTCCTTGGCGGACGTTTCGGTTGCGGGCTTGCCGCCGGATTTATGGTCTTTGCTCATGCGGCTTTATAGCGGCGGCGTTTCACCGCGCATAGGGTTTCTTTCTTCGGCTGCCGCTTTCAAGAGGAGATGAAATTTTTCGTGTTTTTTCTATTGTCTTCATGTTGACATGGGGAAATGCTCCGGTCATATACGCGGCGCAGATCGAGGGGCGGCAACGCTTCTGGATCTTCGAGCTTGGTCTTACGATCCAGACGAAAAACTGGAGAGATGCCCGAGTGGTTAAAGGGGACGGACTGTAAATCCGTTGGCTCAGCCTACGTTGGTTCAAATCCAACTCTCTCCACCATTCGTCACTTGGATCGGACCACCCCGCGGGTATAGCTCAATGGTAGAGCAGCAGCCTTCCAAGCTGAATACGCGGGTTCGATTCCCGCTACCCGCTCCAAGCTTTTCAGTAGAGACATCCTAAGAGCGCTGGTGTTGCGTCACTCGCGGTTTCGGCGCGAGCCGCCGCTACCTTTCCGCTTGCCTCCAAGGAACTGCTTTCCTAACAGGGCGTTTCTCTCAGTTAGATCGGGCACGACCGGCATTCCGTCGGCACCCCGAACTGGAGAAATCCCATGAGAACGATGTTCATCGCGATAGGTGTGTTATCGGCCCTAACAGGATCGGCTCTCGCAGCCGATCCCGCGAAGATGGTCGACACGAAAATGGGCAAGGCCTTGGCCGACGAAAAGGGTATGGTCCTTTACACCTTCGACAAGGATACCAAAGGCAAATCGAACTGCGACAAGGATTGCCTGAAGAAATGGCCGGCATTCCACGCCGGAGCCAAGGCCAAGGCAGAAGGGGAATGGTCTCTTGTGAAGGCCGCCGACGGCAAGGAAATGTGGGCCTACGAGGGTAAGCCGCTCTACACATATGCCGACGACAAGAAAGCCGGTGAAACGAATGGCGATGGCGTAGGGGGAGTTTGGCACCTGGCCAAATAGCAGGACCGGCGACCATATGGGCGATCTTCGGATCGCCCATATCGCGTGACAGATCTCGAAAACAACAATGGAAAACGCCCGCCTTATTGGCACGGGGCGCTGGTGCAACATGCGACCCCTTCTAACGCGGTCGAAGCTGCCGTTCGATAACGGCGCGTGCAAGCTGTAGGCCCGCCGTCATCGATCTTCAGCACTGTCCCGCGACCTCCGAGACTTCACGCTCCCTGATCAGCGAAGTGTATGCCACGGAGGTCCTTCTCGCGCCGAATTTTAACACCTCTCCAAAATTTGCTTTGAATGCCGTGGGCGCCGCTGCTTAACTAACTCCCATTTGGGGGACCCTCTATGAAAAGCATGATTCTAGCCGGTGCGCTTTTGCTCCCCTCGTCAGCTCTTGCCGTCGAGGCCGTGGAAGTCAATGCTCGCGCTTATAGCTGCAACCAGCTTGCGCAGATCATCCGGCAACAGAAGGCGGTTTTTGTCCGCGTCGGCTTCGGCGGCCGCAGCTTCCGCTATCCACCGGCCCGCTGCAGCCTCGGTGACAAATGGGACACCACCAGTTTGCGTGATGCCGACGGACGCCTGTGCGTCCTCGACTACGCCTGCGTTTACGATCCGGATTCGTTTTACAACAAGATCCCGAAGTAACCGCGCGCGGGCCAGCCGCATCGCGGGTGGCCGTCCTGCAGAATGCAGACTTGCCGATTGACACGGCATATGGAAACGATTCCCGCCGCGCTCCAATTTCCCTTCGCTTTTCAATGATTTTCGGTGTTCCGGAAGCCGGCTCTCTTGCGAGGTGCCGGTCGTCGCCCATATGCGGTTGTAAGCCGGGAAAGGCCTTCGCAATTAGGTCTTGCGGAATTTCGCCGAAAGCCTTAAACGGCGGCACTAAACCGGTTCGCCGGGGTCACCCTTTTCGTTCACAGGAAGCATTCAAATGGCAAAGAGTAAGTTTGAGCGCAACAAGCCGCACGTTAACATCGGCACGATCGGCCACGTTGACCACGGCAAGACGTCTCTGACGGCAGCGATCACCAAGTACTTCGGCGAGTTCAAGGCGTACGACCAGATCGACGCGGCTCCGGAAGAAAAGGCCCGCGGCATCACCATTTCGACGGCGCACGTCGAATACGAGACGGCCAACCGCCATTATGCTCACGTCGACTGCCCCGGCCACGCCGACTACGTCAAGAACATGATCACCGGTGCCGCACAGATGGACGGCGCGATCCTGGTTTGCTCGGCCGCCGACGGCCCGATGCCGCAGACCCGCGAGCACATCCTGCTCGCCCGCCAGGTTGGCGTTCCGGCCATCGTCGTGTTCCTCAACAAGGTCGACCAGGTTGACGACGCCGAGCTTCTCGAACTCGTCGAGCTCGAAGTGCGCGAACTGCTGTCGTCCTACGACTTCCCGGGCGACGACATCCCGGTTGTCAAGGGTTCGGCTCTGGCTGCTCTTGAAGACAGCGACAAGAAGATCGGCGAAGACGCGATCCGCGAGCTGATGGCCCAGGTCGACGCCTACATCCCGACGCCTGAGCGTCCGATCGACCAGCCGTTCCTGATGCCGATCGAAGACGTGTTCTCGATCTCCGGCCGCGGTACGGTCGTCACCGGCCGCGTCGAGCGTGGCATCGTCAAGGTTGGCGAAGAAGTCGAGATCGTCGGCATCCGCCCGACCTCGAAGACGACGGTGACCGGCGTTGAAATGTTCCGCAAGCTGCTCGACCAGGGCCAGGCCGGCGACAACATCGGCGCGCTGATCCGCGGTGTGAACCGTGACGGCGTCGAGCGTGGCCAGATCCTGTGCAAGCCGGGTTCGGTGAAGCCGCACAAGAAGTTCAAGGCCGAAGCCTACATCCTGACGAAGGAAGAAGGCGGCCGTCATACGCCGTTCTTCACCAACTACCGTCCGCAGTTCTACTTCCGCACGACTGATGTGACCGGCATCGTCACGCTGCCGGAAGGCACGGAAATGGTCATGCCGGGCGACAACGTCACGGTTGACGTCGAACTGATCGTTCCGATCGCCATGGAAGAAAAGCTGCGCTTCGCCATCCGCGAAGGCGGCCGCACCGTCGGCGCCGGCATCGTCGCAAGCATCGTCGAGTAATCTTCGACTTATCGTGAATTCAAGAAGCCCCGCTGGAAACAGCGGGGCTTCTCTCGTTCTGGGGCAGGGGCCGCCGGGATTGCGCGGGGGTCTCCTCCATGACCTTGCGCTGCCCCTCAAAGACATTATTTTTGCTCCGAACTCATGCAGCGGAGGAGATTTCATGAAGAAGCGTATTCTTTTTACCGGCGGCTCTGGCAAGGCCGGCCGGCATGTCGTGCCGTGGCTCATCAACGCCGGCTATGACGTGCACAATGTCGATCTTGTTCCGCTCGACAGCCCCGGTGTCACCAACCTGATCGCCGATATCACCGATAGCGGTCAGGTCTTCAACGTATTGTCGATGCATCGCGATTTTCCCGATCTCGACACGGGAGAGGGCGTCAAGGGCTTCGACGCCGTCGTGCATTTTGCCGCCATCCCGCGCATTCTCATCAAGCCGGACAACGAGACCTTCCGCATCAACACGATGGGCACCTACAATGTCATCGAGGCTGCGGTGAAACTCGGCGTGCGGAAAATCATCCTTGCGTCGAGCGAGACGACCTACGGCGTCTGCTTCGCGGAGGGACAGAAGGATTTTCATCAGTTTCCGCTGGAAGAGGACTACGACGTCGATCCTATGGACAGCTATGGCCTGTCGAAGGTGCTGAACGAGAAGACGGCACGCGCCTTTGCCGAGCGTTCCGGTGCCGATATCTATGCGCTGCGCATAGGTAATGTCATCGAACCGCATGAATATGAGAAATTTCGCGGCTTTGTTGCCAATCCCGAGACGCGCAGGCGCAACGCCTGGAACTATGTCGATGCCCGCGATCTGGCGCAGATTGTCCATCTGTGCATCGGGAAGGACGGACTGGGCTTCCAGGTATTCAATGCCGTGAATGACACCGTGACGGCCAACATGCCGTCGAAGGAACTCGCCAGGCGCTTTTTCCCGAATGTGCCCTTTACCCGCGAGATCGGGGAATACGAGGGCTTGCTCTCGAACCGCAAGATCCGCGAAGTCCTCGGCTTCAAGGAAGAGCATGACTGGCGCAAGTACGTGAAGATCTGATCGCAGGGCCATCCGGTGACGCGGGATTGGAAAAATAGAAAAACGCACTTGCCAATCCCGCACTCCCGCCTTAAAGGAGCGCCATGCTTGCACGAAGCGCTTCGGCCGCAAGGTCAAAGGGCTGAATGTAAAGCGTAAAGGGGTATAGCTCAGCTGGTAGAGCGGCGGTCTCCAAAACCGCAGGTCGGGGGTTCGAGCCCCTCTGCCCCTGCCATCTTCTTCGAACGGAAAAGCGCGGACGTTCTCGCAGCGTTCCGGCGGAGAGGGCATATGGCAAATTTCGCTAAACTTCGCATTCCCTCTTGTGAAATTGGGAATTGATGTTTATGTAGGTTCAACAGACACGCGGTGCGTGGGGCTGAGACGTTCAGCTTTACGCGCCGTAATTGCGTGGGCAGTCGATGGCATCCAAATCCAATCCGTTTGCGTTCCTGCAGCAGGTTCGCGCCGAAACGTCCAAAGTTACCTGGCCGTCTCGCCGTGAAACCATGATCTCGACGATCATGGTGCTGGTCATGGTGGTTTTCGCCGCGCTGTTTTTCTTTGCTGCTGACCAGCTGATTGGCTGGGCCCTGAGCTTCGTGCTCAACACCAGCAACTGATCGGGTGGAGATATTAGATGGCGGCACGTTGGTACATCGTCCACGCGTATTCGAATTTTGAAAAGAAGGTCGCAGAAGACATCGAGAACAAGGCTCGTCAGAAGGGTCTCGAGCATCTTTTCGAGAAGATCCTTGTGCCGACCGAAAAGGTGGTTGAAGTGCGCCGTGGCCGCAAGGTCGACAGCGAGCGCAAGTTCTTCCCGGGTTACGTCATGGTTCGTGCGAACCTGACGGACGAAGCCTACCACCTGATCAAGAACACGCCGAAGGTCACAGGCTTCCTCGGCTCCGACAACAAGCCGGTTCCGATTCCGGACTCCGAGGCCGAGCGCATTCTCGGCCAGGTCCAGGAAGGTGTCGAGCGGCCGAAGGCTTCCGTTACCTTCGAGATCGGTGAGCAGGTCCGCGTTTCCGACGGTCCGTTCGCATCGTTCAACGGCACGGTTCAGGACGTGGATGAGGAGCGTTCGCGCCTGAAGGTGGAAGTCTCGATCTTCGGCCGCGCGACCCCGGTCGAACTGGAATACGGTCAGGTCGAAAAGGTCTGATTTTAGCAATCGGACGTCGGTCATTCCTGATTGACGTCTGCGGTGAAAGCCGCAAGCCGCGTGGAAGGTGAGGGGTCTTAGCCGGGCTCTTAAAATCCGCACCACGCAACCGCAGCCGCCGGAGCAGTCCGGCATCCCTGGCCGGGCAACCGGTCATCAATGAAAGGCAGAGAGTTATGGCTAAGAAAGTTGCAGGCCAGCTCAAGCTTCAGGTCAAGGCAGGATCGGCAAACCCGTCCCCGCCGATCGGCCCGGCGCTTGGTCAGCGTGGCATTAACATCATGGAATTCTGCAAGGCGTTCAATGCCGCCACGCAGGAAATGGAAAAGGGTATGCCGATTCCGGTCGTCATCACCTATTACCAGGACAAGTCCTTTACCTTCGCGATGAAGCAGCCGCCTGTCAGCTACTTCCTCAAGAAGGAAGCGAAGATTCAGTCCGGTTCCAAGACGCCCGGCAAGGGCGCTACCGCCGGCAAGCTGACCAAGGCTCAGATCAAGTCGATCGCCGAAGCCAAGATGAAGGACCTGAACGCCGCGGATATCGAAGGCGCAATGGCCATGATCGAGGGCTCTGCCCGCGCCATGGGCCTGGAAGTGGTGGCGTAACATGGCAAAGCTCGCAAAGCGTATTCAGAAGATCCGCGAAGGCGTCGATCCGACCAAGCTGGTCGCGCTGACGGACGCCATCTCGATGGTCAAGGCCCGAGCGATCGCCAAGTTCGACGAGACCGTCGAAATCGCGATGAACCTCGGCGTCGATCCGCGTCATGCTGACCAGATGGTCCGTGGCGTCGTCAATCTGCCGAACGGCACGGGCCGCGACGTTCGCGTCGCCGTTTTCGCCCGTGGCGCCAAGGCCGACGAAGCCAAGGCAGCCGGTGCCGACATTGTCGGCGCGGAAGACCTGGTTGAAATCGTTCAGGGTGGCAAGATCGATTTCGATCGCGTCATCGCGACCCCGGACATGATGCCGCTCGTCGGCCGTCTCGGTAAGGTGCTCGGCCCGCGCGGCATGATGCCGAACCCGAAGGTCGGAACGGTCACCATGGACGTTACTGGCGCGATCAAGGCCTCCAAGGGCGGCGCCGTCGAGTTTCGCGTCGAGAAGGCTGGTATCGTTCATGCCGGTATCGGCAAGGCGTCCTTCGATGCAAAGGCTCTGGAAGAAAACATCCGTGCCTTCGCCGATGCCGTCATCAAGGCAAAGCCGGCTGGTGCAAAGGGCAACTACGTCAAGCGCGTGGCAATCTCTTCGACCATGGGCCCGGGCGTCAAGATCGACCCGTCGTCGGTCACGGCCGCTTAACAAGTTTCATCGGGCGTTTGCCCGGTAGCAAGAATTCCGGCCTCGCAAGGGGCCGGAATATTCCGGAGAAATCCGGAATCCTGTCCGAGATTGCAGGTGGTTTTCCCTTAATCACTTGGCCTGCATGAGACGGGTAAGACCCGAATTGCATGAAGTTCTGCTTCTAGGAATTTGGTTCGAGCCTTGGATGCCTTGTGCCTTCGGCCTTTCTTTGGCGCGAAGCGCGAGGGGACAGGATCCTCAAGCGCCGCTTGGGATCGCTTCTGATCCCGGGAGGCAAAAGGCAACCCGGTGGGGCCCGTCAAAAGGTCCTGCCAACTGGAGATAGGCAGTGGAAAGAGCGGAAAAACGCGAATTCGTCACGGAACTGAACGAAGTCTTCAAGGCTTCGGGCTCGGTTGTCGTGGCCCACTATGCTGGTGCTACAGTCGCGCAGATGAACGACTTCCGTTCGAAGATGCGCGCTGCTGGCGGCACCGTCAAAGTCGCGAAGAACCGCCTGGCCAAAATCGCCCTTCAGGGTACGGAAGCGGAAGGGATCTCTGGTCTCTTCACCGGTCAGACGCTCATTGCATACAGCAATGACCCGATCACCGCTCCGAAAGTCGTCGTGGATTTCGCCAAGACCAACGATAAGATCGTTGTCCTCGGTGGCGCCATGGGAACAACCACGCTCAACGCCGATGCAGTCAAGTCGCTTGCGACCCTGCCGTCGTTGGACGAACTGCGCGCGAAGCTGCTGGGCATGATCCAGACTCCGGCTACCCGTATCGCAGGCGTTGTTGCAGCACCGGCAAGCCAGCTTGCTCGCGTGTTTTCGGCTTACGCCAAGAAGGACGAAGCCGCATAAGGCGGTTTTTTGCTGTTTATAAACAACCGGTTCGAACCGAACAAAAGGAACTGATAAAATGGCTGATCTCGCAAAGATCGTAGACGACCTCTCCTCGCTGACCGTTCTGGAAGCTGCAGAACTGTCCAAGCTTCTCGAAGAAAAGTGGGGCGTTTCCGCTGCTGCTCCGGTCGCTGTTGCTGCCGTTGCTGGCGGTGCAGGCGCTGCTGCTGCTGCTGAAGAAGAAAAGACCGAGTTCGACGTCATCCTCACGGATGCCGGCGCCAACAAGATCAACGTCATCAAGGAAGTCCGCGCCATCACCGGCCTCGGCCTCAAGGAAGCCAAGGACCTCGTCGAAGGCGCTCCGAAGGCTGTCAAGGAAGCCGTTTCCAAGGCTGAAGCCGCTGACATCAAGAAGAAGCTTGAAGACGCAGGCGCAAAGGCCGACGTCAAGTAATCTTGAACTGCATCTGGGAGGCGGTATTTGCCGTCTCCCGTTTGCCGTTTTTATGAACGAATTACCCAAAAGCCGCGTGAAACCGGCTTTTGGGTAATGGGTTCTTCAAGAGCATGGTCTCGAACCGAAGCGCAAGGCAATCCGGCCGTGTGGCTTCGGGATGTGAGACGAGATTGAGATATCCATTGATTGACGGGATCGCCTGGCCAGCGGTTCCCGTCCGTTGCAGGCCCGGATGCAATTTTTGAAGGAGCGACGATGGCTCAGACCCTTTCGTTCAATGGTCGTAGGCGCGTACGCAAGTTTTTTGGTAAGATCCCCGAAGTCGCAGAAATGCCGAACCTCATCGAGGTTCAAAAGGCATCCTACGACCAATTCCTGATGGTAGAAGAGCCGAAGGGCGGCCGCCCTGACGAAGGCCTTCAGGCCGTCTTCAAGTCAGTTTTCCCGATCACGGACTTCTCTGGCGCTTCGATGCTGGAATTCGTGTCCTATGAATTCGAGCCGCCGAAGTTCGACGTCGACGAGTGCCGCCAGCGCGACCTGACCTACGCAGCGCCGCTGAAGGTTACCCTCCGTCTCATCGTGTTCGATATCGATGAGGATACCGGCGCGAAGTCGATCAAGGACATCAAGGAACAGTCGGTCTACATGGGCGACATGCCGCTCATGACGAACAACGGTACGTTCATCGTGAACGGCACCGAACGCGTTATCGTGTCCCAGATGCACCGTTCGCCGGGCGTCTTCTTCGACCACGACAAGGGCAAGAGCCATTCTTCCGGCAAGCTGCTCTTCGCTGCCCGCGTGATCCCGTACCGCGGTTCCTGGCTCGACATCGAGTTCGACGCCAAGGACATCGTCTATGCCCGTATCGACCGCCGCCGCAAGATTCCGGTGAGCTCGCTGCTGATGGCCCTCGGCATGGACGGCGAGGAAATCCTCGACACGTTCTATACGAAGTCGCTCTACAAGCGCGACGGCCAGGGCTGGCGTATTCCCTTCAAGCCGGAAACGCTGAAGGGTGCCAAGGCGATCACCGAGATGGTCGACGCCGACACCGGCGAAGTCGTTGTCGAAGCCGGCAAGAAGCTGACGCCGCGTCTGCTCCGCCAGCTCTCCGACAAGGGCCTCAAGGCTCTGAAGGCGACGGACGACGATCTGTATGGCAACTATCTTGCCGAAGACATCGTCAACTACTCGACGGGTGAGATCTATCTGGAAGCCGGCGACGAGATCGACGAGAAGACCCTACCGGTCATTCTCTCCAACGGTTTCGACGAGATCCCGGTTCTCGGCATCGACCACATCAATGTCGGCGCCTACATCCGCAACACGCTCACGGCAGACAAGAACGAGAACCGTCAGGACGCTCTGTTCGACATCTACCGCGTCATGCGTCCGGGTGAACCGCCGACAATCGACTCGGCGGAAGCCATGTTCAACTCGCTGTTCTTCGATGCGGAGCGGTACGACCTCTCTGCCGTTGGCCGCGTGAAGATGAACATGCGTCTCGACCTCGACGTTGAAGACACCGTTCGCGTTCTGCGCAAGGACGACATCCTGGCCGTGGTCAAGATGCTCGTCGAGCTGCGCGACGGCAAGGGCGAAATCGACGACATCGACAACCTCGGCAACCGTCGTGTTCGCTCTGTCGGCGAATTGATGGAAAACCAGTACCGTCTCGGCCTGCTCCGCATGGAGCGTGCGATCAAGGAACGTATGTCCTCGATCGAAATCGACACGGTCATGCCGCAGGACCTGATCAACGCGAAGCCGGCAGCTGCCGCCGTCCGTGAATTCTTCGGCTCCTCGCAGCTGTCGCAGTTCATGGACCAGGTGAATCCGCTTTCGGAAATCACCCACAAGCGTCGTCTATCGGCTCTTGGCCCGGGTGGTCTGACCCGCGAGCGCGCAGGCTTCGAAGTCCGCGACGTTCACCCGACCCACTACGGCCGCATTTGCCCGATCGAAACGCCTGAGGGACCGAACATCGGTCTGATCAACTCGCTTGCGACCTTCGCCCGCGTCAACAAGTACGGTTTCATCGAAAGCCCGTACCGCCGCATCGTTGATGGCAAGGTGACGAACGACGTGCTTTACCTCTCCGCCATGGAAGAGGCGAAGTACTACGTCGCGCAGGCGAACGCCGAGCTTGGCGCCGACGGTTCCTTCACCGACGAATTCGTCGTTTGCCGTCATGCGGGCGAAGTTATGCTCGCTCCGCGCGACAGCATGAACCTGATGGACGTTTCGCCGAAGCAGGTTGTTTCGGTTGCTGCCGCTCTCATCCCGTTCCTGGAAAACGACGACGCCAACCGCGCTCTCATGGGCTCGAACATGCAGCGTCAGGCCGTTCCGCTGCTGCGTGCTGAAGCTCCGTTCGTCGGCACCGGTATGGAGCCGGTCGTTGCCCGCGACTCCGGCGCTGCTATCGGCGCCCGCCGTGGCGGCGTGGTCGACCAGGTCGACGCGACGCGTATCGTTATCCGCGCGACTGAGGACCTCGAAGCCGGCAAGTCCGGCGTCGATATCTACCGCCTGCAGAAGTTCCAGCGTTCGAACCAGAACACCTGCGTCAACCAGCGCCCGCTGGTCACCGTCGGTGACGTTGTCAACCGCGGCGACATCCTCGCCGACGGTCCGTCGACGGACCTGGGCGATCTCGCTCTCGGCCGCAACGCGCTCGTCGCGTTCATGCCGTGGAACGGTTACAACTACGAAGACTCGATCCTGCTCTCCGAGCGTATCGTTGCCGACGACGTGTTCACCTCTATCCACATCGAAGAATTCGAAGTGATGGCGCGTGATACCAAGCTTGGTCCGGAAGAAATCACGCGCGACATTCCGAACGTTTCGGAAGAAGCGCTGAAGAACCTCGACGAAGCCGGCATCGTTTACATCGGCGCCGAAGTTCAGCCGGGCGATATCCTCGTCGGCAAGATCACGCCGAAGGGCGAAAGCCCGATGACGCCGGAAGAAAAGCTTCTGCGCGCCATCTTTGGTGAAAAGGCTTCCGACGTCCGCGATACGTCCATGCGTATGCCGCCCGGCACCTACGGCACGATCGTCGAAGTGCGCGTCTTCAACCGCCACGGCGTTGAAAAGGACGAGCGTGCGATGGCGATCGAGCGCGAAGAAATCGAGCGTCTCGCAAAGGACCGCGACGACGAGCAGGCGATCCTCGACCGTAACGTCTACGGCCGTCTGGTCGACATGCTGCGCGGCCAGGTCGCGATCGCCGGTCCGAAGGGCTTCAAGAAGGGCACCGAACTTTCGAACGCCGTCGTTTCCGAATATCCCCGCTCGCAGTGGTGGATGTTCGCGGTCGAGGACGAGAAGGTCCAGAGCGAGCTCGAAGCTCTCCGTGGCCAGTACGACGAATCCAAGTCGCGCCTTGAACAGCGCTTCATGGACAAGGTCGAGAAGGTCCAGCGCGGCGACGAAATGCCTCCGGGCGTCATGAAGATGGTGAAGGTCTTCGTTGCTGTTAAGCGCAAGATCCAGCCAGGCGACAAGATGGCCGGCCGTCATGGTAACAAGGGTGTCGTGTCGCGCATCGTTCCGGTCGAAGACATGCCGTTCCTCGAAGACGGTACGCATGTCGACGTCGTTCTGAACCCGCTCGGCGTGCCTTCGCGCATGAACGTCGGCCAGATCCTCGAAACGCACCTCGGTTGGGCTTGCGCCGGCATGGGCAGGCAGATCGGCGAGATGATCGAAGCCTACAAGGCAAGCGGCAACATTGAACCGCTCCGCAAGACGATCGGCGACGTTGTCGGCGACGGTCCGAAGGCCGAACAGGTCCAGGACTTCGACGATGACTCGGTCCTGCGTCTTGCCGACCAGTGGAAGCGCGGCGTTTCGATCGCAACGCCGGTCTTCGACGGTGCGCATGAAGGCGACGTCAACGAGATGCTGCGTCTTGCAGGTCTCAAGGACTCCGGCCAGTCGACGCTTTACGATGGCCGTACGGGCGAGCAGTTCGACCGTCAGGTGACCGTGGGCTACATCTACATGCTGAAGCTCAACCACCTGGTCGACGACAAGATCCACGCCCGTTCGATCGGTCCGTACTCGCTAGTTACCCAGCAGCCGCTGGGCGGCAAGGCGCAGTTCGGCGGTCAGCGCTTCGGCGAAATGGAAGTCTGGGCTCTGGAAGCATACGGCGCAGCCTATACGCTACAGGAAATGCTGACGGTGAAGTCGGACGACGTTGCCGGCCGCACCAAGGTCTACGAAGCCATCGTTCGTGGCGACGATACGTTCGAAGCGGGTATTCCCGAAAGCTTCAATGTTCTCGTCAAGGAAATGCGCTCGCTCGGCCTCAGCGTCGAGCTGGAAAACTCGAAGGTCGAGGATTCCCAGCAGGCGAGCGCGCTGCCGGACGCAGCCGAGTAACCACTTGATAGGGTGTGCGCTGTAAGGCGGCGCACACCGTTCCCGCCGAGGCCCCGTAGTGTGTCGGCCGGGCAGGGACGTTTCTGCCGCATTTTGCGGTTATTGTCGTTTTACGCGTTGGCGCGGTTCCCGGGATTTGCCGCTGACCATCGCAAGCTAAGGGCGCTTCGCCCACAAAGGAGACAGGCATGAACCAAGAGGTCATGAATCTTTTCAATCCGCAGGTGCCTGCACAGAATTTCGACTCCATCCGGATTTCGATCGCCTCTCCGGAGAAGATTCTCTCCTGGTCTTACGGTGAGATCAAGAAGCCGGAAACCATCAACTACCGCACGTTCAAGCCGGAACGCGACGGCCTCTTCTGCGCGCGCATCTTCGGGCCAATCAAGGACTACGAGTGCCTGTGCGGCAAGTACAAGCGCATGAAGTACAAGGGCATCATCTGCGAAAAGTGCGGCGTCGAAGTCACGCTGTCGCGCGTTCGCCGCGAGCGCATGGGCCATATCGAGCTCGCCGCCCCGGTTGCCCACATCTGGTTCCTGAAGTCGCTGCCGAGCCGCATTTCCACTCTGCTCGACATGACGCTGAAGGATGTCGAGCGCGTTCTCTACTTCGAAAATTACATCGTCACGGAGCCCGGCCTCACCGCGCTCAAGGAGCATCAGCTCCTGAGCGAAGAAGAGTACATGATCGCCGTCGACGAATACGGCGAAGACCAGTTCACGGCCATGATCGGCGCTGAAGCCATCTACGAGATGCTGGCCTCGATGAACCTCGAGAAGATCGCTGGCGATCTGCGCTCCGAGCTTGCCGACACCACGTCGGACCTCAAGCAGAAGAAGCTGATGAAGCGCCTGAAGATCGTCGAGAACTTCATGGAGTCAGGCAACCGTCCGGAATGGATGATCATGAAGGTCGTTCCGGTGATCCCGCCGGATCTGCGTCCGCTGGTCCCGCTCGACGGCGGCCGCTTCGCGACGTCCGACCTCAACGATCTCTATCGCCGCGTCATCAACCGCAACAACCGTCTGAAGCGCCTGATCGAGCTTCGTGCGCCGGGCATCATCATCCGCAACGAAAAGCGCATGCTGCAGGAATCTGTAGACGCGCTGTTCGACAACGGCCGCCGCGGCCGCGTCATCACCGGCGCCAACAAGCGTCCGCTGAAGTCGCTGTCCGACATGCTGAAGGGCAAGCAGGGCCGCTTCCGCCAGAACCTGCTCGGCAAGCGCGTCGACTATTCCGGCCGTTCGGTCATCGTGACCGGTCCGGAGCTGAAGCTGCACCAGTGCGGCCTGCCGAAGAAGATGGCGCTCGAACTCTTCAAGCCGTTCATCTACGCCCGTCTCGACGCCAAGGGTTACTCCTCGACCGTCAAGCAGGCGAAGAAGCTCGTCGAGAAGGAAAAGCCGGAAGTCTGGGATATCCTCGACGAGGTCATCCGCGAGCATCCGGTTCTGCTCAACCGCGCACCGACGCTGCACCGCCTGGGCATCCAGGCCTTCGAACCGACCCTGGTCGAAGGCAAGGCGATCCAGCTGCACCCGCTCGTCTGCACGGCCTTCAACGCCGACTTCGACGGTGACCAGATGGCCGTTCACGTGCCGCTGTCGCTCGAAGCCCAGCTCGAAGCCCGCGTGCTGATGATGTCGACGAACAACATCCTGCACCCGGCAAACGGCGCACCGATCATCGTTCCGTCGCAGGACATGGTTCTCGGCCTGTACTACCTCTCGATCATGAATCAGAACGAGCCGGGCGAAGGCATGGCCTTCTCCGACCTCGGCGAACTGCATCATGCTCTCGAAAGCAAGGTCGTCACGCTGCACACCAAGATCCGCGGCCGCTTCAAGACGGTCGACGAGGATGGCAAGCCCGTCTCCAAGATCTACGAGACGACTCCTGGCCGCCTGCTGATCGGCGAACTGCTGCCGAAGAACCACAAGGTGCCGTTCGACATCTGCAACCAGGAAATGACCAAGAAGAACATCTCCAAGATGATCGACACGGTCTACCGTCATTGCGGTCAGAAGGACACGGTCATTTTCTGCGACCGCATCATGCAGCTCGGCTTTGCTCACGCGTGCCGCGCCGGCATTTCGTTCGGCAAGGACGACATGGTCATTCCGGAAACCAAGGCAAAGATCGTTGGCGACACCGAAAACCTGGTCAAGGAATACGAGCAGCAGTACAACGACGGTCTGATTACCCAGGGCGAAAAGTACAACAAGGTTGTCGACGCCTGGGGCAAGGCTACCGAGAAGGTCGCCGAAGACATGATGGCCCGCATTAAGGCCGTCGAGTTCGACCCGAACACCGGTCGCCAGAAGCCGATGAACGCCATCTACATGATGTCGCACTCGGGTGCCCGTGGTTCGCCGAACCAGATGCGCCAGCTGGGCGGCATGCGCGGCCTCATGGCCAAGCCGTCGGGCGAAATCATCGAAACGCCGATCACCTCGAACTTCAAGGAAGGCCTGACCGTCAACGAGTACTTCAACTCGACGCACGGCGCCCGTAAGGGGCTGGCAGACACCGCCTTGAAGACGGCAAACTCGGGCTACCTGACCCGCCGTCTTGTCGACGTCGCGCAGGACTGCATCGTCAACTCCGTTGATTGCGGCACCGACAAGGGCCTCACCATGACCGCCATCGTCGATGCCGGTCAGGTCGTTGCTTCGCTCGGCGCACGTATCCTCGGCCGTACGGCTCTCGATGATATCGATCATCCGGTCACCGGCGAGCGTATCGTCGATGCCGGCAAGATGATCCTCGAGCCCGATGTCGCCGAAATCGAAAAGGCCGGCATCCAGTCGATCCGTATCCGTTCGGCACTGACCTGCGAAATCCAGACGGGTGTCTGCGCCGTTTGCTACGGTCGCGACCTCGCGCGCGGTACGCCGGTCAACATGGGCGAAGCGGTCGGCGTCATCGCCGCTCAGTCGATCGGCGAGCCGGGCACGCAGCTTACCATGCGTACGTTCCACCTTGGTGGCACGGCAACCGTGGTCGACCAGTCGTTCCTGGAAGCCTCGTATGAGGGTACGGTTCAGCTCAAGAACCGCAACCTGCTGCGCAACTCGGAAGGCAGCCTCGTTGCGATGGGCCGCAACATGACCGTCCAGATCCTGGACGAGCGTGGTGTCGAGCGCTCCTCGCAGCGCATTGCCTATGGTTCGAAGTTGCACGTCGACGAAGGCGACAAGGTCAAGCGCGGTCAGCGTCTGGCAGAGTGGGACCCCTACACCCGTCCGATGATGACGGAAGTAGCCGGTACCGTTCAGTTCGAAGACGTTGTCGACGGCCTCTCTGTCCTCGAAGCGACCGACGAATCGACCGGTATCACCAAGCGTCAGGTTATCGACTGGCGTTCGACCCCGCGTGGTTCGGACCTCAAGCCGGCAATCGTCATCAAGGACGCCAGCGGCAATGTCATGAAGCTGTCACGCGGTGGTGACGCGCGCTTCCTGCTCTCGGTCGATGCGATCCTGTCGGTCGAGCCGGGCACGAAGGTGTCGCAGGGTGACGTGCTTGCACGTTCGCCGCTCGAAAGCGCCAAGACCAAGGACATCACCGGTGGTCTGCCGCGCGTTGCCGAACTGTTCGAAGCTCGTCGTCCGAAGGACCACGCCATCATCGCTGAGATCGATGGTACGATCCGCCTCGG